>JBOHMK010000354.1:0-14449 GCA_050730115.1 Acetobacteraceae bacterium | reverse complement strand
AGGAGCGTGAGCGCGTCTCTTCACGCGCGAGGCGCGACGAAGCAATCTCGGCCCCGCCAGGACTCCCGCGAACCGCCACCGCAAAGCCGCCGATCATCAGCGCTCCCTGCGCCAGTTTCTTTTTAGGGAAGTGGATCAGGCCGCCGCCATGCGGCGTAAGATGCACGGCGTGATTGGCATCCCCGGTATCATGTCGTTCGGGAACGTCGACGAGAGCTGATCTCTCCGGTCGGGTTGGCGGCTGGCACGACACCCCTGATCGCGGCTTCAACGTCGATCGCTGTGGTTGCGTCCCTCGGGGCAGAGTGTTAGCGTGAAAAAGGGAAGATCGGTGGGCACGCACGCATTTCCCGGCTGGGAAGCGAGGTGTATGTACTGCTGCAAACGAAGGGGGAGGAAGATGACATTATCCCGCAGGACCGTGTTGAAGGGTGGGGCGGCCGGCGCCCTGGCAGCGACAGCGCCTGGGATCTACGGCGCGCGAGCCGCCTCGAACACGAACGTCATGAACACGGCGATGCAGGGGGATCTGCGCTCCTTCGACCCCATTTGGACCACCGCCAACATCACGGCGTACTACGGCGCGATGGTCTATGACAGGCTGTTCTCGACCGACGCCAATTTCAAGCCGCAGCCGCAGATGGTCGACAAGTGGGGTCTGAGCGAGGACAAGCGCACCTACACGTTCGAGCTTCGTGACGGCTTGCTCTGGCAGGATGGCACCCCGGTTACCGCCGCCGACTGCGTGGCCTCGATCCGGCGCTGGGCGGTGCGCAACTCGGGCGGCCAGATGATGATGGAGTTCCTGAAGGATCTGTCCGCGAAGGACGACAAGACCTTCGTGCTGGTGCTGAAGCAGCCGTTCGGCCTGACGGTACCGGCATTCGCCTCCACCGCAACACCCGACTGCTTCATGATGCCGAAGAAGGTCGCCGAGACCGACCCCTATCAGCAGATCAGGTCGCACATCGGCTCCGGCCCCTTTACCTTCAACGAGAAGGAAACCAGGCCCGGCAGCCGCTACGTGTTCGATAAGTTCGGTAAATACGTGCCCCGTGCGGAGCCCGCCTCCGGGCTGGCCGGCGGCAAGGTGGTGAAGCTCGATCGCGTGATCTGGCACAACATCACCGACAATCAGACGGCGCTGGCCGCACTCGAATCAGGCGAGATCGACTTTTTCGAGCTGCCGCCGCTCGATCTCCTGCCGCAGTTGCAATCCAACCCCGACATCAAGATCCGTGTGCTCGACAAGTCGGGCAATTGCGGGACCATGCGCATGAACTGGCTCCATCCACCTTTCAATAACGTCAAGGCCAGGCAGGCGATGCTCTACCTGGTCAACCAGGCGGACATCCTCAAGGCCACATTCGGCAACCCCAAATACTACCACAAGATCGATTCGATCTTCGGCTACCAGACGCCGATGGCGAATGACGCCAACACCGCCTGGTTCAAGGCGGCGCCGGATCCCGCCAAGGCCAAGCAACTCTTCAAGGACTCCGGCTACAACGGCGAGAAGGTGATCGTCCTGCAGGCGACCAACTTCGACTTCATGAACAACTCGGCACAGCTGATCGCCTCCTGGCTGAAAGAAATTGGCGTCAATGCCGAGCTGGCGGCCTCGACCTGGGGCGGTGTCGTCAGCCGTCGCGCCGTCATGGCTGCGGACGACAAAGGGGGTTGGGACATCTTCATCACCTACGGCCCGGGCTATGACTGGAACAACCCGATCACGATGGTGGCACTCGGCGCCAACGGCAAGAAAGGATGGTTCGGCTGGCCGGAGGATGCCGAGTACGAGGCGCTGCGTCGTCAGTGGGCGCTGGTCTCGACGCTCGCCGAGCGGCAGGCGATCGCACGGAAGATGCAGACCATCGCCTGGAACGTCGTGCCGCAGGTGATGCTCGGCGAGTGGGTCAGTCCGGCGGCGATGCGGAGCAACGTGCACGACCTGATCGGCATGCCCGACATCATCCCGTTCTGGAACGTCTACAAGACCTGACAAGCCCGGGCTGACGGCGGATGGCTTCCTATATCCTTCGCCGTCTCGGCTCGACCATCGTCGTGATGGTGCTGGTCGGCATCTTCGTGTTCGCCCTGCTGCACATCGCCCCGGGGGATCCAGCAGCGATCATTGCCGGAGATAATGCGACCCCCGCGCAGATTGCCTCCATCCGCCAGCAACTCGGCCTTGCCGATCCGCTCTCGGTGCAATTCGTGCGCTGGTTCTGGCACCTGCTGCACGGTGATTTCGGGATCTCGATCTTTTCGGACACACCGGTCATCACGCTGATCGGCCAGCGCCTGCCGGCTACGGTCTCGCTCACGCTGCTCACGATCTCATTTGCGATCGTGATTGCGGTTGGCGCCGGCGTGATCGCGGCCTGGCGCGCGGGGGGCCTCATCGACGGCTCGCTGATGGGCTTCGCTGCGCTCGGATTCTCGACGCCGGTGTTCGTGGTTGGCTACTTCCTGATCTACTTCTTTTCGATCCGGCTGCGCTGGCTGCCGGTAGAAGGCTATGTGCCGCTCTCGCATGGCGTCTGGCCCTGGCTTTCGCATCTGATCCTGCCCACGATCGCGCTTGGACTTGCCTATGTCGCGCTGATCGCGCGCATCACGCGGGCCAGCATGCTTGAAGTGATGGCGGAGGACTACATCCGCACCGCGCGTGCGAAGGGGGCCACGACCGAGGCGATCCTGTTCCGCCATGCGCTGAAGAATGCCGGCATTCCGATTGTCACCGTGGTCGGCATCGGGGTGGCGCTGCTGATCAGCGGCGTGGTCGTCACCGAGACCGTGTTCAACATTCCGGGGGTGGGGCGGCTTGCTGTCGATGCGATCACCAACCGCGACTATCCGATCATCCAGGGCGTGATGGTGATCTTTTCCGGCGCCTACGTGGTGATCAATCTACTGGTCGATCTGACCTATACGCTGATCGACCCGCGCGTCCGGTACTGAGGCCGTGTCGGATCTTGCGATCCCGAGGGTCGCGATCCGCCGCGGCGGGTTGGCCACCTTCCTGGCCCGCAACCGCCGGATCTGCCTTGGCGGCGGCGTGATCCTGCTGATGGTCCTCGCTGCTGCCGCAGCACCGCTGTTCGCCGGCAACCCGGACATCATGAACCCGATGATCAGGCTTCAGGCACCGTCCGCGGTGCATTGGTTCGGGACCGACAATCTCGGCCGCGACGTCTTTGCCCGCACCGTCTTTGGCGCGCAGATCTCGCTCTCGATCGGCTTCGCGGTGGCACTCCTTGCCGTCATTCTCGGCATGATGATCGGCCTTCCGGCCGGCTATTATCGTGGGTTCGACACCATCATCATGCGGGTGATGGACGGGCTGATGTCGATCCCCTCAATCCTGCTGGCGATCGCGCTGGTGGCGCTGACGCACGGCGGGGTTCCGATCGTGATCATTGCCATCCTGCTTCCGGAAATGCCGCGCGACGTCAGGCTGGTACGCGCGATCGTGCTGAGCGCGCGCGAGCAACCTTTTGTGGAGGCCGCGGTCGCGGGTGGGGCACGCACGCGCAGGGTGCTGCTGCGTCACATCCTGCCTTCGACCTTCGCCCCGCTTACCGTACAGGGGACCTATGTCTGTGCCTCGGCGATCCTGACCGAGGCCGCGCTCTCGTTCCTCGGCGCCGGCGTGCCACCCTCGATCCCGACCTGGGGCAATATGATTGCGTCTTCGGAACTCTATCTCAGTCTCGCGCCGTGGACCTTCTTCTTTCCGGGGATCGCGCTTGCCGTGCTGGTGCTGGCGGTGAACCTGCTCGGGGATGGCCTGCGCGACCTGCTCGACCCGAGGCTCGCTCGAAGCCTATGAGCGCGCCTGATCCGCTGCTCGCGGTCGAAGATCTCGAGACCCAGTTTTTCACTGCCGATGGTACGGTACGCGCCGTGGACGGGGTTTCATTTTCGATCGCGCCAGGAGAAACGCTCGGCATCGTCGGCGAATCCGGCTGCGGCAAGAGCGTGACCGCACTCTCCATCCTCCGCCTGCTGCCGGCCAAAGGCGCGCGCATCACTCAGGGTTCCATCCGGTTCGAGGGCCGCGAGCTGGTGGGGCTGAGTGAAGCCAAGATGCGTGAGATCCGCGGCAACCGCATTGCCATGATCTTCCAGGAGCCGATGACGAGCCTGAACCCGGTGCACACCATCGGAGCGCAGATCGCCGAGGCGGTGCGCATCCACCAGAAGCTCTCGCCCTCCGCGGCGCGCGCGCGGGCGGCTGAGACGTTGAAGCTGGTGCGCATTCCCGATGCCGCACGCCGGCTGGCCGACTATCCGCACCAGTTTTCCGGCGGCATGCGCCAGCGCGCGATGATCGCGATGGCGCTGGTGTGCAATCCGAAGCTGCTGATCGCCGACGAACCGACGACTGCACTTGACGTCACCATCCAGGCGCAGATTCTGCGCCTGATGCTGGAACTCAAGACCAGCATCGGTGCGGCCGTGATGATGATCACGCATGATCTCGGAGTGGTTGCCGAGACCTGCCAGCGGGTGATCGTGACGTATGCCGGCCGTACCGTCGAAGAAGCTTCGGTACTCGAACTGTTCGACCGGCCGGCCCACCCTTACACTCGCGGCCTGCTGAGCGCGATTCCGCGCCGCTCAGGCGGACGCCAGCGGCTGGCGGAAATTCCCGGTGTTGTCCCCTCGCTCCGCGAGCCGATCGTGGGCTGTGCGTTCGCGCCCCGCTGCCCGATGGTGATCGAACGATGCCGTAACGAAGCGCCGGTCATGCGGACGATCGCGGCCGGGCACCGCGTTGCCTGCTTCCGCGGCGGCGAGGTCATGCAATGACCGCGCCGGTGCTCGAGGTCCGCCATCTCATCAAGCGGTTTCCGATTCCGGGCGGCGTGCTCGGGCGTACCGTCGCCGAGGTGCATGCGGTCGAGGATGTTTCATTCGCGGTTGCGCCGGGCGAGACCCTCTGCGTCGTCGGCGAATCAGGCTGCGGCAAATCGACGGTCGGCAAGCTGATCCTGCGTCTGTTCGACCCGACCTCCGGCCGGATCCTGATTGATGGCACCGACGTCACCAGGCTCGGCCCCGCGGCCATGCGGCCGTTCCGCCGCCGGGCGCAGATGGTGTTCCAGGATCCCTCCGCCTCCCTCAATCCACGCCTTTCCGCCGAACAGATAGTTACCGAATCGATCCAGAACTACCAGCCTCTGTCGCGCTCGGCTCGGCGGGAGCGTGCCGCCGAGCTGCTCGCACGGGTCGGCCTTCGCGGTGACATGCTGGACAAACACTCGTTCGAGTTTTCCGGCGGCCAGCGTCAGCGCCTCGGCATCGCGCGGGCGCTTTCGCTGCGCCCGGTGCTGATCGTCGCCGACGAGCCGACCAGTGCGCTCGACGTCTCGGTACAGGCGCAGGTGCTGAACCTGCTGAGCGATCTGCAGCAGGAATACGGCCTCGCCTATGTTTTCATTTCGCACGATCTCGGTGTCGTCGAGCACATCGCGAACCGGGTCGCGGTGATGTATCTCGGCCGGATCGTCGAGCTGGCCGACCGCGATGCCCTGTTCGCTTCACCGCAGCATCCCTACACCGAGGCGCTGCTGGGCGCGGCACCCCAGCCCGATCCGCGGGCCCGGAGCGATCGCCCGATCATCGAAGGCGAGGTGCCGAGCCCGATCAATCCACCCTCCGGCTGCGCGTTTCATCCGCGCTGCCCGTATGCGATCGAGCGCTGCCATGTCGAGGCTCCGGCCCTCCGGCCGCTCAAGGATGGACGGCTCGCCGCGTGCCACCTGCGTGACTGAGTTGCGCGGCCTGCCAGCCTGGCGGCTGGAGGAGGCTAAGGTTCAGCGAACTGGTGCGGCGGGCGCGCGAGCTTGGGCCGCAGCGCGTCACCGTGCGCGGCCAGGACGCGGTGGTGGTTCTGTCCGCCACCGACTATGCCCGGCTGGCTCCGGCGGCGGCCGGGCCGAGCTTGGCGGCGCTGTTTGCCGACAGCCCCTTTGCCAGACTCGAGGGGTTCGAGGGTGCGATCGTGCGGGAGCGCCCGCTGGTCCGTGGCGCCCTCGATTTCGAGGCGTGAGTACGTCCGGCCCGCGCGGTTGGATGCTCGACACCAATGTCGTTTCCGAACTGCGCAAAGGGCAGCGGAGGCGTGCGGGCGTGGGCCGAGGCCGTGCCGCCGGCGGCCTGCTTCCTCAGCCGGGTAACGCTGGCCGAGTTACGCTTCGGCATCGAGCGGGTGACTGATCCAGGCTTCCGGGCAGAGTTGGAGACCTGGTTGCAAGGCGGCGTGCGTGCCTGGTTTGGCGAGCGGAGCCTGGAGGTCGACGAGACCGTATTGCCGGCTTGGCGGCGATTGGTCTGGGACGGCGAGAAGGCGAACTATACATATGCCCAGCCTGATGCGCTGATCGCTGCGACCGCCGTGGTGCATGGGCTCGGTGTCGTCACGCGCAATACCGCGGACTTCCTTCACTCCGGCATTCGTGTGCTGGATCTCTGGACAATGGCGTGATCTGTCTTGATCAGGCGGGCGAGTTTGGCTCACCCGGTTGCATCGCCGCCGGGTTTCCAGAGCAACGTCTGGCCGCTGCTCTCGTTCTCGGCACGCGCCAGCACGAACAACAGATCCGAGAGCCGGTTGAGATAGTGGAGTGCGACCGGGTTGAGCGGTTCGGCAGCGGCGAGCGCGACCAGGCGTCGCTCGGCCCGCCGGACGATCGTACGCGCAAGATGCGCGCATGCGGCAGGCGTGCTGCCGCCGGGCAGGATGAAGCTTCGGAGCGGCGGCAGGCCTCGATTACACTCCTCGAGCGCTTCCTCGATCGCCCGGACCTGAGACTCCTGGATGCGGATCCGAGGTTTGGCATCACCCTCAGGGACGGCGAGATCGGCGCCGAGATCGAACAGATCGTTCTGAATGCGGCGCACCAGGCTCGCGGCCCGGTCGTCGCCCGCGACCGCGTTGCCGAAGAGGCCGAGCGCGGCATTGGCTTCGTCCACCGCACCGATCGCCTCGATGCGGAGCGAGTCCTTACGCACACGCCGGCCGTTACCGAGCGAGGTTTTGCCCCGGTCGCCGCCTTTGGTGACCACTCGATCGATTCGAACCATCATTGGCCGCCATCAGAATTGGTCAGCACGAACCGTATCTTGACGAGCATGGTCGAGGGAACCGGGAGTTCCGCCTGGCGAGCCGGGACGAAGTGCCATTGCCCGACCGCTCCCCGAGCGGCGCGATCAAGCAGCGAGTAACCCGAGGTCCGGAAGATATCGACCGCGGCTGCGCTACCATCCGCGGCAATATGCACTTTCAGGATCACCGAGCCCTGCTCGCCTTCGCGGACCGCGAGTGCCGGGTAGGCCGGCGGGATGTTGTGGACGGCCGAGTCGATTGCGGCCGGGATCACCTGGCTCCCGGAGACGAGGCCGGTGCCAGCGGCACCGGGGTTGCCAAGGCGGACCATGGGGGCTGGTGCCGGGCGCGGTAGCGGCTGAGGACGCGCTGCCGGTCGCGTGCTGGCGAGAGCTGGAGGTGCTGCCGGTGCGGGTGGCGGAGGCAGTGGCAGCGGCGCCGCCGGTGCTGCCGGTCTCTGTGGCGGCGGAGACAGGTCCGGCGGAGCCGGGGGCTCAGCCGGAGGTTTGGCGCTGGGTGCGGCGGATAGTGCTGCGGCTGCGGCCGTCTGGCCTACGGCGGGGGTGTTCTGCTCGACCAGCTCGACCTCGGCGAGCACCGGAGGCGCTTTGAGCCCTCGGCCCGGCCAGACCCAGGCACCTGCCAGCAGCAACAGCGCCAGGAGGGCGTGGCAGGCGAGGGAGAGAACGAACGACCGGCGCATCAACCGGGCAGGAGATGCGGCAGATCGTCCCGGCCAAATGCCAGCCCGAACGCCGCGGCAGCGGCAGGCAAGGTGGCCATGGGCGGGCCATCTCCGGTGATCCGGCCGCAATGCAGCACCACCAGCCGGTCAGCGTAGCGGAGCGCAAGGTCAATGGCATGCAGCACGACCACCACGGTCCGGCCGGAGGCGGCAATCGCGGCAAGCTGTTGCATGATGCCGAAGGCAGCCTTCGGGTCGAGATCGGCGGTCGGCTCGTCGAGCAACATCACTTCGGGCTCGGTCGCAAAGATCCGGGCCAGCATCGCCCTCCTCGCCTCGCCCCCGGAGAGCCGATCGATCCGCTCAGCGGCGAGCGCGGCAATGCCGGCCGCGGCGAGGGCCCGCTCGACCGGCGCGCGCTTACGATCGGCGTGTGGAATCCGCCCGAGGAACGCGATTTCCTCCACCGTGAGCCCCCAGGCTGCCCGTGCTCCTTGAGGGAGATAGGCGACACGCTTTGGATCAGGTTTTGTCGTGCCCGGAAGAATGCCGCACAAGGCTTTCAGAAGTGTGGATTTTCCAGCTCCGTTTGGACCTACGAGCGCGGTCAGCCGGCCAGATTCGGCGGAGAAATCGACCTGGTCGAGGATGCGCCGCCCGCCGCGCACGATCGTGAGCCCCCGGACCGCGATCATCGGCCCATGCGCCGAGCGAGCACGACCAGGAAGGGGGCGCCCAGCAGGGCGGTCAGCACGCCGAGCGGCGGCTCGGCATTGAGCGGCAACAAGAGCGCCGCGATGCGGACCAGGAGGTCGGCCGCAAGCAGCAAGGCCGCGCCGGCCAGTGCCGAAGGCAGCAGCAGGGCAGCGGGACGCTCACCAAGCCAGGGCCTGAGCAGGTTCGGGACCGCCAACCCGACGAAGCCCACCCCGCCGGCGGCCGCGGCCGCGGCGCCGGCCGCGAGAGCGGTGCCGAGTGCGGCGCGACGCATCGTTTTATACGTTGGGATACCGAGGCTTGTAGCTGTCTCCTCCCCTAACGTCAGAGCGTCCAGGCCGGGGCCGAGGCGGAGCAGCATGGCGGTCCCCAGCAGGATTGGCGGCGCCGCCAGGGCGCAGTCGAGGAGGGTTCGATCGGCGACGCCACCCAGCAACCAGAATGTGAACTCGCTGAGTGCGTAGGGATTCGGCGCCAGCGCCAGAGCGAAGGCGAGCAGTGCCGCCGACGCGGCCGAAAGCCCGATCCCGGCGAGAATGAGGGAAAGCCCGCTCGGCGACCGGCCGGCGAAGGCGATGAGTGCGACCGCGCCGACCCCGGCGCCCAACATTCCGGCGAGCGGCAGCGCGGGCGCGAAGGACGCGGCGAGCCCCCAGTAGAACGCGATCACCGCGCCGAGCGCCGCCGTTCCGGAAATGCCGAGAAGGCCCGGATCCGCGAGCGGATTGCGCAGCGCCCCCTGCAATGCTGCACCGGAGGCGCCGAGCCCGGCCCCGACCAGGAGTGCCAGCAGGCTGCGCGGCAGGCGGAGTTGCCAGAGGATGACCGGCGCCGGCAGGCCGATGCCTGCGGTTCCGAGGAGCAGCGAAAGGATGAAGAGGAGCGCTGTCGCCAGCGCAAGGAGACGCATCAAGGCGCAATCGCGGCCGCCGCCCGCGCGGCAAAGGGCGAGCCACACATGAGCCATGCGGCAGGGACGGTGCGACGCGGCAGGCGAGCGATGGCTGGATCATCGAGAAGCCGGGTCGCGAGCGAAGGAAATCCTCGTGCCTCGGGCAAAATCAGGAGATCGGGCGGATCGGCAAGCAGGCGCTCGAGCGGCAGCCAGCCGCCGCGCGCGGCGTCGCGATATCCGGCGGCCTCGATGACGGCGCCGGCGAGCGAGTCGGGGCCAGCGGCAAGGCCACGTGGCTGCAGCAGGATCGCCGTTTGCCGATGCGCCGGGTGCGGCAATCGGGAGAGTGTCGCGTCCATTTGGGAGATCAGCAGAGCGGCGCGGGCGGGCTTGCCGAGCAGTTTCGAGACCCGGGTCAATGCTGCGCGAATGGCGGCGAAGGATTGCGGATCGGCGATCATGACGACGCGGAGGCCGAGTGTTTTGAGTGCGGCGACCACGGTTTGGGCCCCATAGCGCTCGGCCAGAACGAGGCTTGGATGCAGCCGGAGCACCGCCTCCGCCGAGGGGCGGACCACGGGAAGGTGGGCGGCGGCGTCTGCCACCGCAGAGAGCGCCGGGTCACGGGCCAGCGGGGACAATCCCGCGATCTCGCCCGGCGCCAGCAGGACCAGCATCTGGTCGGTGCAGAGATTGAGGGAAACCACTCGCAAGTGGGCGGCGGCGGGCTGCCCAGGGAGCAGAATAAGAGGGAGCAAAAAAAGGCAGAGGGCGAGCGCTCCTGCCGGCAGCGCGATCTGCCTCACAACACCGGCACGCCGTGCTGCTTGGCTTTGACCTCGGGCTCGACATGGATGGTGACGACGAGGTTGCCCATCTCCTTGCGCAACGCTTCTTCGATCCGGTCGCAAATGGCGTGCGCCTCATCGACCCGCATTTCCCCGGGGACGACGAGGTGGAACTCGAGGTAGGTGAAACGCCCGGCGGCGCGGGTCCGGAGATCGTGGGCCTCGATTGCGCCGGTGGCGTGATCGGCGACCACGGCGCGAATGCGCTCACGGACCGGCGCATCCGGAGCCTCGTCCATCAACCCGCCGACCGAACTTCGGATGATCTTCCAGCCGGAGAACAGGATGTAGAAGGCAACCGCAACGGCGAGCAGCGGATCGAGCCAGAGGAGGCCGCCGCGCACCGCAAAGATCAGCCCGATGATCACGACGACCGAGGTGACGACGTCGGTCAGAAGGTGCCGCCCGTCGGCCGCCAGCGCCGGCGAGGGGCCACGGCGGCCTTCTCGCAGCAACAGCGCCGCCCAGGCCGCATTGCCGCAGGTGGCGAGCGCGTTCAGGCCGATCCCGACGAACGGCGTGCTGATGGCGAGCGGATGCCACCAGACTTGCCAGGCGTGGCTTAGAATGAGGATGGCGGCGACGACGATCAGCACCCCCTCGATGACTGCGGCGAAGAACTCGGCCTTGCCGTGGCCGTAGGGGTGATTGGTGTCCGCGGGAATCGCTGCCAAGTGGACGGCACCGAAGATCAGCGCCGCTGCCGCGACATTCACCAGCGATTCCAGGGCGTCCGAGTAGAGGGCGGCGCTGCCGGTGAGCCACCACGCGAGCGCCTTCAGCGTCAGGACCACGAGACCGACGAAGATGCTGCCGATGGCGATGCGCTGGAGCCGTTGCACGTTGTCTTTCCGCCCTTCGGCGTTGCCTTACCGTCCTTCGGCGCTCCGCTGTAGCAGCAGCCCGGCGCCGATGTCATCCATTGACACAAGCGACGCGAAGGTTGGCCGTCAGGGGACCGGAAGCCAGCTTCGGGCTGCCCAGGAATGGCGTGCGGTTTCAATCACTTTCTGGACCTCCCAACCTTCGCGAAAATCCGGCCCGGCGGCTGGTCCGCCGGCAATCGCGGAGAGGAACCCCGCCGCCTCGATTGTCTTGAGGTCGTTGAATCCGAGTTGGTGGCCGGGAGCAGGGCAGAAGAGGCCGTACGGCGGATGCTCCGGTCCGGTCTCGATCCGGACGAAGCCGCCGCGGGCGGCCGGCCGATCGGCCCGATAGAACAGAAGCTCGTTCATCCGCTGCTGGCTGAAGGCAAGCGCACCCTTCGATCCGGAAATTTCGAAGGCGAGCTGCATGGTCCGCCCGCTGGCTACCCAGCTGGCCTCGATTGTGCCACCCACGCCACGCGCAAATCTCACCAAGAGGCGTGCAATATCGTCGACTGCGACCTTTCGCCGCGCCTGACTGCGCCCCTCGGTTGGTCGCTCCTTGATGACCGTTTCGAGATCGGCCGAGAGCGAGGCGATCGGGCCGAGGAGGTAGCGTGCAAGCCCGATGATATGGCTACCGAGATCCGCGAGCACGCCGCCGCCGGGAGGCTCGAGCCGCCAGGTGAAAGGAGCGTTGGGATCGGCCATGTAGCCCTCGGCATGGATGCCGCGAAAGCCGGTGATGTCGCCGAGCTCGCCCGCCTCGATCATCGTTCTGGCCAAGCCGAGCAGCGGGTTCTTGAGATAGTTGAAGCCGACCTGGGTCGAAACGCCGGCGGCCTCGGCGGCGGCGACCAATTCGCGGGCCTTGGCCTCATTTTCGGCGAGCGGCTTCTCGCAATGCACGTGCTTGCCGGCCGCGATGGCCGCGAGCGCCATCTCGTGATGCAATGCGGTCGGCGCCGTAATCGAAACGATTCGGACCGCCGGATCCGCCACCAGCTGGTGCCAGTCCGCCGTCATGCGGCGAAACCGGAAGCTCTCGAACGCGCGTTGTGCGCCGGCCTGATCATTGTCGGCAACCATCTCGAGCACCGGCCGCTCGGGCAATGGAAAGAGGCTGGCGGCCGTCTGATAGGCGAGCGCGTGCGCTTTGCCCATGAAGCCGGTGCCGATGATGCCGACGCCGATCGGGGCCATGACGACTACACGGTAACCACGCGAGCGCTGTTGGCCGATTCGAGCGCCGCATCGGCCAGTCTCAGCGCGCGGCGACCGTCTTCGAGCGTGAGCGGCATCGGTTGCTTCCCATCGAGGGCGGCGAGGAAGGCGTCGAGTTCCAGCCGGTACGCATCCTGGTAGCGTTCGAGGAAGAAGTTCAGGAGCGGCGCGCGGACTTCGGTTGCCTTCGCATCGTAGCGGCGCAATGTCGAAGGCCGGAGATTGTCGTTGAGCAGCATGCCGCGCGTGCCGAACACTTCGATCCGCTGATCGTACCCGTAGGCGGTCTGGCGGCAGTTGTTGATGTGGCACTGCCGGCCGGAGGCGGTGCAGAGGACGATCATCAGGGTGTCGAAATCGCCTGCCTGACCGATCGCCGGATCGACCAATGCTCCCGCCATCGCGAAAACTTCGGTCGGCTCTTCGCCCAGGAGCCAGCGCGCCATGTCGAAGTCATGGATGGTCATATCGCGGAAGATACCGCCGGAACTGGCGACATAAGAGGGCGAGGGCGGCTCGGGATCGCGGCTGGTGATGATCACCTGGCGGACTTCCCCGATCTCACCGCGATCGATCGCGGCGCGGATAGCGGAGGCACTCGGGTCGAAGCGGCGATTGAACGCGACCATCGCGCGTGCGCCGAGACCGAGGGCTTCGGTAATTGCCGCATCCACCTTGCGAATCTCGAGATCGACCGGTTTTTCGCAGAGCACCGCCTTGCCACGGCGCGCCGCTTCCAGCAGCAGATCGACATGGGTCGCGGTCGGTGTGCAGATGACGACGGCGTCGAGATCCGGCCGCGCAATGACGACCCTCGGGTCGGTCGCGGTCTCGGCACCGTGCTTGGTGGCGAGTGCCGTTGCAGCGGCCTCGACGGTGTCGGCGATGGCAACCAGGCGGCAGCGCGGATTGGCGGCGGCGTTCGCTGCATGAATGCGCCCGATTCGCCCGGCGCCGAGGACTGCGATCCGGATCATGGCGGCTCTCCCTGAAAGGGTTCGGAGGATGCGCCGGGGCGCGCGAGGCGCCGTCCGGGAGGGGCCAGGATGGCGGCATCCGCGGCGCCGATCAACCGGCCCCCGGGCGGCGTGAGTGCGGCCCGTTTGGATGGCCCGCCGATTGACGCCGGATGACCCCCGGCCGATAGGCTCTGCCGGTTGCGAGAGGGCAATCCGGAGCCAGCGCCGATGACACCGCCAACGGGCAACGAACTTTCCCTTGCCGGCAAGATCGCCGTCGTTACGGGTTCGACGCAGGGGCTTGGGGAGGCAATCGCCCGTCTGTTCGCTGATCGCGGGGCCGCCGGGATCGTTGTCACCGGCCGCAACGAGGAGAACGGCCGGCGCGTCGAGGCGGCACTTGGCGCTACCGGGACTGCGGCATTCTATGTTCGTGCCGATCTTGCCAAACTGGATCAGGCGCGTGCTGTGATCAGCGCCGCAGCGGCACGGTTCGGCGGCGTCGATATCCTGGTCAATGCGGCGGCAATCACCGACCGCGGATCAATCTTTGATACCAGCCCGGAGCTCTACGAGCGGATGTTCGCGATCAATCTGCGCGCCCCTTTCTTCATGATGCAGGACGCGCTTTTGCTGATGCGCGAGCGGCATACCAAGGGAGCGATCGTCAACATCCTTTCGATGTCCGCTCATGGCGGGCAGAGCTTCATCACCGCCTATTGCGCGTCCAAGGGTGCGCTGCTCACGCTGACCAGGAACGTTGCCTTTGCTGTCATGCGCCACGGCATCCGGGTCAACGGACTGTGCGTGGGCTGGATGGATACTCCCGGCGAGGACCGGGTCATGCGCACCTACCATGCGGCCGGCGACGGCTGGCGTGAGCGGGCGGAGGCCGGCCTGCCGTTGGGCCGTCTGGTCAAGCCCTGCGAGGTTGCGCGCGCGGTTGGCTATCTCGCCAGCCACGAGTCCGGATTGATGACCGGCGCGATCATCGATTTCGACCAGTCGGTCCTCGGCTGCTACGAGACTGCGCCGCAGCCGGCAGCGCTCGCTGAAGCGAGCGCGTTTTGCTGAAGAGCCAGGGCAAGCGCTCCGCCCTTGACCCCCAATGTGACCTTGGGGGGCCTGAGGCCCCAGA
>JBOHMK010000353.1:0-3659 GCA_050730115.1 Acetobacteraceae bacterium | reverse complement strand
GGCTTCAATGAGGCCGCGGCGCGAGCGCCGCGGAAACTGCCGGCTCGCATTCGGTTGATCGTGAAGGCGAAATCGAAGGGTTTTCGAACGGGTGGCACAGACGCGGTGCGAGTGCGCCGGAGGCGGTGGGGTCAATCCGATCGGATTATCAAAGAACAGTGCAATTCCAGTCGGTTGACAGAATTCGAGCGGGGTCGGGAGGATTGGTATCACCTGGCCGATCGAATCGCCTCGGCGAGCGGAAAGGTCCGGCCCCTGCATTTGTTGACTATATCACGATGGCATGGCGCTCGATACCGGAAAAGGTCTTGCCGATGCTCTGAATGGCCAGTTTCGTGCTCGCGGCAGGCCCGACCTCGATCAGCAGCACGTGATCCTCGCCCGGTTTGACCAGCTCCCGAAGCCGCGTTTCGAGCTCGGCGTGCCGGCGCGGCGTAAGCCGGCACTGGAACACGGAAAGCTGCACCCATTCACCGAAGCCGTTCATGGTTTTGAAGACGCGGCGCCAACGACGCGGATCGGAGATGTCGTAAGTCACGATGACGAGGCGGTCGTCGTTCATCGCGGCAGGTGGTGCGGATAGGTGGGAATCTCGCCGAGCAGGAATCGCCCGAGCAGGCGAGCCTGGACGAGGAGCAAGCGGCGCATGCTGAGGCGGTAGCCGAAGAGCGGATGCGTCGTCTCCTGCGACAGCCGGCGCTCGAACGCTTCGACGAAGCGCTTGCGCCCGCTTGAGGTGAGAGAGGTGCCGGTGACTGCAGTGATGAAATCATCCGCGCCGAGCTCGCCGGTGTTGACGACGGAAAGCACCACCGAATCGGCGATGATCGGACGGAACGGCTCCATGATGTCGAGTGCCAACGCCGGACGGCCGTAACGCGGCGCGTGATAGAGGCCGCGATAAGGGTCGAGACCGATCGATGCGAGCGCCACGGTGAGATGGCGGGAGAGCATGGCGTACGCGAGCGAGAGCATTGCGTTGATCGGATCGGCCGGCGGGCGGCGGTTGCGGGTCTCGAAATGGAAGGGGATCGCGTCGCCCTTGGCGGGCGGCGAGAGAATGTCGGCGAAGCCACGGAAATAGGTGGCCGCGGCATCCCCCTCGATGCCGAGCAGCTCGCCGAGGTAGGAGGCGCGACCGGTTGCCTTGCGGGCAGCGGAGAGGCGGTCGAGCGCGAGCTGGCGCGAAGGTTCGTCGCGCCCGTTGCGGCGCAGGATGGTGCGCTGGTTGGCGATCTTGGCGGCGACGAGATCGCGCGCGAAGCGCAGGCAGAATGTGTCATCGAAGCTGGCGCGATATTGTGCCGTGCGAAGCTCGACGTTGCGATGGCCGAGGCCGTGCGCGATGCCTTTGAACCAGCCGCCGTGACTGAGGAAGGTCACCGGGATCTCGCGCTCGAGGAGCGTGGTGAGAGCGGGAGTGGTGATGCTGACATTGCCGAACAGAGTGAGATCGGAAATATCGATCAGCCGGACGGTGCTTTCGCCCTGATCTTCGTCGGTGATCTTGAGGGTTTCGCCCTCCTTCGCGATGCGCGCGCGCTGCGACTGCACGAGGAGGGGCAGCGCCTCGTCGGCGGGAACGGCGATCGGCCGCGGCGCGAGGGCGGAGCCGGAGAGGAGAGCGAGTTCGTCGGGGAGACAGATCGAGACCAGGGCGCAGCGCGGGCATTTCGGGCTGTCGGAAAGCGGCGGCGGAATGCGGCCCTGGGCGACCAGAAGGCGGAGGCCGTTGACGGCGTCGCGGGCGGCGGCCCTGAGCGGTTCGTCGAGGATGACGCGCACGCGCTCGCGGCTTTCGGCGTACCAGATCGCGCCCTCGGCCACCTGGTAGCCATGCTCTTCGAGCAGCAGCGCCTGGAGGCAGACCTGGATGCGCTCGGGCTCGTAGGCGCCGAGGGCGGTGTGCGGGCGCCTGCCGCGCTTGTAGTCCACGGGGGTGACGAAGCCGCCTTCGGCTTCGGCGATGTCGATCTTCGCGACGACGCCGAGAGTGGTCGAGGAAAGGGTGATCGAGCGTGTCGTCAATGTGGGCTCGTCCGCCGCGATCGCCTCGGGCGAAGGGAGGGCCGGGCCGGGGCGGTCGGCGCGGGCGTGGACCCGCCGGCCGTCCACGGTGTCAGCGGACTCGGACCATTCCGCCTGCGTCCACATGAGGTAGGCAAGGCGCGGGCAATATACGTATTCGTTGACCATCCGGGCCGGGATCAGTGGCGTCTCGCCGGCGGCGGGCGGGGCCGGGAGGTGGAGGGAGAGCTGGGCGGGGATGTCGGGTTCGGGCGGCGAGGTCATTGCGGTGAGCGGCGGTGCGGGTTGCTGCGGTGGGGTGCCTGGGTGGCGCAGGGCCTCGGCGTGTCAGACTGGCACGGGGATCGTTGACCGATCCTCAACGAAGGCGGCGCTTGCCTGCTGGTCGCGAGGTGCGAGAGCTTCGGCGTTTCGGGTTGGCTCGCGAAGGGCTGCGGTCCGGGCTCGGCTGGCTGCGGTAGCTTGCGGCGCGATGCCGTAACGCGTTACAAGGTGCGTTGGTACGAATGGCGGAGGATTGTGGTGGCCGCGGCGCCGGAGAGAATGAGGATGATGCGCGAGCGTCGGCGACGGCGTGGGCTGCGCGAACTGCGTCTCGTGATTCCGGACGCACGTTTGCAGTCTGTGCGCCGGCGCGTGGCGGCGGAAGTTGCTCGTCTCGCTCCGGGCAGCGAGGAACAGGCGTTACGTTGGATCGAGGCGGTTTCCGAGTTCGATTCGCCGCTTCACGACGTGGGTGATGATGCGCGGTGACGTTGTTGTCGTGGCAGCGACGGGCGATTACGGGAAACCCCGGCCCGCGGTGATCGTGCAGAGCGACGCGCTTCCGCGGTCCCATGCATCGGTTGTCGTCTGCCAGGTCACGTCGGAGATTGTCGAGGCACCGAACCTCAGGGTTACGGTCGAGCCGAGCGGCGGTAACGGGCTCCGCGTGCGTTCGCAGATCATGGCGGACAAGCCGGTTACCGTGCGGCGGGCGCGGGTTGGGCAGACGATTGGCCGCCTCGATCACGGCGACGTGAGACGCCTCAACGTCGCGCTGGCCTTCGTGATGGGCCTGGCGGACTGAGGGTGTGGCTGCGGGGGCGGCGTGGGGCGGCGGGAATCGCAGCGTGGCCCGGAGGCTTGTCGAGCCAAGGGCGAGGGCCGGCGCCGATAATCGGGAGCAGCGCCTCGGGCTGGGGACCGGCCGCACGCGTCGGGTCCGTTGGATTGGTTGGGGTAGCGCCAGGCGGAGTCGGCATGAGCGGCGTCGGCGTGGGCTCTGCCCAAGCTCATGCTTCAATGAGGCCGCCCGGCGATGCCATAGTGCCCTTGATCGAGGCGCCGGCGCTACATGCAGGTTGGTAGGCTTGGCGAGGTTCATTGATTTGGAATGGTATACGTTCATGAGTTTTGGGAGAGCAAGAGAGACCATGAATCTCCTTGCGCTCGCGTCCCACCGCTGCCATGATTGCTCCGCCAGATGCGAATGACCCGGACGCGCTGGAACGCATCCGGGTCAGATGGTCACATCGGGCGGCTTGTGACCGCGGAATGCGACCGGCGACCAAAGTTTACGCCATTCCGCCCACCGGGCAAGCCGCTCTCCTTCCGGTTCGGCTCTGCGCCGACGGAGTTCAGGGGTTATG
>JBOHMK010000352.1:0-7313 GCA_050730115.1 Acetobacteraceae bacterium | reverse complement strand
CCTGGAAAAGACCGCGCCCGATGCCGGCAATGCCCGGCTCGGCGATGCCCTCGCCGTCGGCCAGTACCAGTTGCGTGCCGGGGGTAACGAGTTCCGCGAAGTGCGCTTCCGCTCCCGCCGGTGCATAAGCGAGAAAGGGCGTGATCGGTGCCATTTCGGCCGCTTCGTGAATTTTGCCGGTGATGTCGGTGAGAAAGCTCTCGCTCAGAGCCACCGCTTCTGCCGGCTTGAGCGGCGGTGTCAGCCGCGTCTTCACCGCGCCCTCACGCGGCGCCTTGGCCATCACCGCCATGGCCGTGCGATCAACCAAGGAGTCCGAACCGGCCGCCGCTCGCCCGCCGCCTGACCGCGTCCCATCCCAGCACACGCCCGGGCGGATCGATGCAAAAGAGGCCCATGATGATGATCAGGAAGAAATAGGTCCACGGCCATTCTCCGGGGGCCGAATAAAGGCCAAGCCAGAGATTGAGTGCCATCAGGATGCCGACGATGGCCCCGAGCCGTGTAAACAGCCCGATGATCAGCGAGACGCCGACCAGCGCTTCGAGCGTATAGATCACCGGCCCGAAAACATGGATATTCGGCAGCACGATCACCTTGACCAGGGTGCTCTGCAACGGCACCGCCGCGTGCGCGACCTCCTGCTTCATCCAATAAATCAGGCCGTCGAACTGCGGCGGAATTTTCCACAGTGACTGCTCCCACCACATCGTGCCCGTCAGCACGCGCAGGAGCAGAATGCCGATCGCGCGCGGGCCACGCTCGGCAGAATTCCGCTGCCAGGCGATCAGCGCGCCGATCAGCGCGATCGCCAGCAGGATCCAGTAGAGAACCACGAAAGTGTGTTCATGCCGGGCGAGATAATCGCCCCTGCTCAGAAACTGGATCGCATCATGAACGGGATTGGGCGGCATCTCTCAGCGTTGCTCCTTGTTCCCAGGGTCACCCACCCGACGAAGCTCTGACCAGGCATCGCCGCAGGCACCAAGAATGGCGAGCACCTCGTTGAGGCCATCGTCCTCGCCTTTCTCAAAGTCGCCGGCAACCTGCGCGAGTTCGTTGGTGAGATGCGCGAAGCAGACGACCGGCAGCGCTCGCGCGGCAGCAAAGGCGTAGAGCGCCGCGGCCTCCATCTCGACGCCGATCAGGCCAAGTGCGCGCGCCCGCGCAATCGCGCCCGCGGTTTCGCGAAATGGCGCATCCGTGGTCCAGGTACCACCACGACAAAGCGCGATGCCGGCGCGCTCCAGGGCTGTACCAACGGCCTCGCCCAGCACTCGATCGAGGTGCGAGTATTGAGCCGGCGCCAGGTAATGATAGCTCGTGCCTTCATCGCGGAGCGCCCGCTCGATCAGCATGAAGGAAGCCGCCGGCGCCGCCGGTTGAAGCCGCCCGGCGGAGGTCACGCTCACCAACAGCTCGCAGCCGGAAGCGAACAACTGCTCCGCCACCAGCACCGCAAATGCACTGCCGACCGCGCGCCCGACCACGCCCATCTCTCTGCCGGCATTGCGGAACGCGACCAGGTCGGTGTGGTAGCAGGCCCAGCTCCGGCTGCGCTCGCCGCGCCCGCTCTCGCCAAGGCGGCGCATCACGTCGCCGTCCGGGTCCAACAGGCAGATCGCCGGCACCGGCAGCTCCGCCAGCCGCTTCTGCCGCCGCGCTTCGCGTAACAAATTGCGCGCCTGGAATACCGAGGGCAGGTCGTATTCCTTGGCCGCCAGCAGGGGCGGGGAGGGGACCGCGGCGCCCTCAGTCGCGGGCGGCGCCAACGATGCTTCCGTCATCCCGCTGCAACACCGCTGCCAGATGCGCACCCTCCGGGCGTGAGAGGTTGAAGCTCTGCGCATCTCCCTGCCATCTGCCGACCGCAGTGATCGAGCGGACCACGTTCACTTCGGTGAGCGTGGCGCCGATATTCTCGCCGCCTCCGATATGCGTCGTGTGTGTACCGTCGAACCCGAACAGCCAAAGCCTGGCCGGCCCGCTGCCTCGGCCGACTTTGACGCGGACCGTGCCGCCGTCCAGCGTGATCTTGAGCGGCACGGTATCCCGCTCGGCGCCACGCCGCGCACGCGCGATCGCCTCGAGAATCCCCGCCCGGTCGGAACCGACGAGCGCCGTTTCGCCATCCACCACCGCTTCCGGCGTATAAAGCTCGGGCGAACGTTTCAGGTCCGCGTACCATTCCTGCCGTGCGGTCGCTGCGCGGAGAGAGTACGGGTCGGTCCAACCGCCGCCGTTCCAGTAGGTGACATGCAGATCCAGCGCCAGCAGGTCCCTCTGCCCCCGCTTCAGCCGCCCGAGCAGCGCATCGGCAGGCGGGCACGAAGAACAGGCCTCCGAGGTGAACAGCTCGACGACGACCGGCCGCGCCATCGCGGTCGCCGGCAGCAGGAGAACGACCAGCAAAAGCCAACGCATCACCGACCGCTTCTCCTTGACAATGCCCCCACTTCCCGGCCTCAACTCGCCTGCTCGATCGCCTGCTCGAGATCCGCCAGAATATCGTCGATGTGCTCGATCCCGATCGAAAGGCGCACATAACCGTCGGAGACCCCGGTCGCCGCCTGCTCGGCCGGAGAAAGCTGCGAGTGCGTGGTCGAGGCCGGGTGAATGGCGAGGCTCCTGGCATCGCCGATATTCGCCACGTGATAAAACATCTTCAGCGCCGAAATGAAGCGTTTGCCCGCTTCCAGGCCACCGGCAAGCTCGAAGCCGATGAGGCCGCCGGACCCCCCGCGCATGTACCGCTCCGCCCGCGCCTTGGCGGCGGCACCATTGTGGAGCGGATGGATCACGCGGCTGACACCTTTCCGCCCGAGAAGAAAGGCCGCCACCTTCTCCGTGTTCTGGCAATGCCGCTCCATGCGGAGCGGCAGTGTCTCCAACCCCTGGATCATCAGGAAGGCATTGAAGGGGGAGAGCGCGGCCCCGAGGTCGCGGAGCAGCACAACGCGCATGCGAATGATGTAGGCGATCGGGCCGAGCGGCTTCACCGCTTCGCTCCAGACCGCGCCATGGTAGCTGGGATCCGGGGTGTTCAGAAGTGGCTGCCGCTCGGGATGGGCGGCCCAGTCGAAGTTCCCGCCATCGATCACGGCGCCACCGATCGAGTTCCCGTGCCCGCCAATGTATTTCGTCGTCGAATACATCACCACTGCCGCACCGTGATCGAGCGGTCGGCAGATGATCGGTGCGGATGTGTTGTCCATGATCAGCGGAATGCCGAGCGGCCGGCCGATCGCCGCCACCTCGCCGATCGGAAACATCGAAAGCTTCGGATTGGGCAGGGTCTCCGCGTAATAGGCCCGCGTCTTCGCGTCGGTCGCACGGCGGAAGTTCGCAGGATCGGTCGGATCGACGAAACGGACCTCGAGCCCCTGGTCCTTGAGGGTGTTGGCGAACATGTTCCAGGTGCCGCCATAGAGATCCGTCGAGGAAACGATATTGTCCCCGGCACGCGCCAGGTTCTGCACCGAGAACGCACTGGCCGCCTGACCCGAGGCCGTGGCCAGCGCGGCAGCCCCGCCTTCGATCGCGGCCAGCCGTTGTTCGAACACGGCCGTCGTCGGATTCATGATGCGCGTGTAGATGTTGCCGAGTTCCTTCAGCGCGAACAGGTTGGCCGCGTGCTCGGGACTCTTGAACTGGTAGGCGATGGTCTGGTGGATCGGCACGGCAACCGAACCGGTCTCCGGATCTGCGCGCCATCCGGCGTGCAGGGCCAGCGTCTCAGGGTGGCGGGGCGGATTCTGCATCGGGGTTCCTTATGAACTGTCACTTCGGGCCCAGGCGCGATGATTTCTTGTCATCACCCGCAACTTCCACCGATACGGTTCGGCTCGGCCGCAAACGCTTGCATCGGTGGCGGACCACCAATTCTTGTCCGCCCGGATGGTCCGCGCAAGCCGCGCCCTCCCCAGGTGCATTACGCAGCATCCTGCCAACTGGATCCGGTGTAGAATCAAACCGCGACTCGGAGAGGATGCGAAGGGGGAGGGTGCAAGGATGCGCTCGGTCATCAGATTCGGCCCCATCATCGGTCTGATCGGCCTGCTCGCCGGCTGCGGCCCGAGCCAGCCCGGCCGCACCGAAGGTGCCATGGCGACCGGTGCCGCCACCGGCGGCGCCATCGGGCTTATCGGCGGTCCCATCGGAGTGGTGATCGGGGCAGCTGCCGGCGCCGGTGCCGGTGCGCTCACCGCCGTCAACACCACCCCGAAGCAGGTCAATCTCCCCAGCCCGCCCTGGAGCGGATCCGCTGGAAATGGGCCAGTTGGCAGCCAATACGGGGGCAGCCAATCCCAGACGCCGGACTACCCAACGCCCGCCGCGGCGCCACCTGCCGGGGTTCAAACGGGGCCGGTTCCGCTGGAGCCGCCCGGCGCTGTCACCGCGACCCCGATGGCGCCGCTTCAGTAGCGCCTGAGCAGCGCCACCAGCTTGCCCTGCACCTTCACCCGCTCGGCGGGCAGAAGTTTCACCTCGTAGCGCGGATTCGCCGGCTCGAGCGCAATCGACTGGCCGCGCCTGCGCAACCGTTTCAGCGTCACCTCGGCCTCGTCCACCAGTGCGACCACGATCTCCCCGTTCTCCGCGGTCTCGGTTTTGCGGATCACCACCACGTCACCGTCGAGAATACCGGCTTCAATCATCGAGTCTCCGGCAACTTCAAGCGCATAATGATCGCCGCCGCCGAGCATGGCGAGCGGCACCTCCACCTGGGTCCCGGAATCGCGCAACGCCTCGATCGGCAAACCCGCCGCGATTCGCCCGTAAAGCGGAATTTGCACCGCCGCCGCTTCACCTGCGGCCCGGACCCCAGGCAACCGGGACGTGAAATCGCCTCGGATGACATTCGGCTGAAACCCACCGGCTTCGCCCCGTCCTTCGACCCCGCGTCCTTCAACCCCGCGTCCCTCGACGCCCCGTCCCTCGACGCCCCGTCCCTCGACGCGAAGTGCCAGCGATGAACGCGGCTGCACCTCGGCCGGCAGCTTGAGCACCTCCAGTGCCCGGGCCCGATGCCGGCGCCGGCGCAGGAACCCCCGTTCCTCCAAGGCGGTGATCAACCGGTGCACACCCGACTTTGACTTGAGTTGCAGCGCTTCCTTCATTTCCTCGAAGCTCGGCGAAAATCCCGATGTCCTGAGGTGCCGGTCGATGAAGACGAGCAGCTCGTGCTGCTTACGCGTGAGCATGACGGATTCTTGCCTTTCGAACTGGGCCTCGCGAACTCGCTCTTCACGGCCGGTGCGGCGCATCTGGAACAAACCGGCAACGACCGAAGCTTCTAAAGCGTGTCTCGAAGCCGCGTCAAGCGATTCGCAGCGCTTCCTCAGATGCCGAGAGCATCGAGCCGGATGACCGGAACAACCGAATCCCGGGGCAGAGCGGGTGCGTTCGGAGGGCGAACGATCAGCGCCTCAGCCGCCGCCAACAGGCGCATGAGTGACGAATCCTGGCGCGCAAACGCCGTCGCCACCAGCCGGCCATGACCGTCCCGCGAAAGCTTGGCCCGGAGATGGTCCGCCCGTCCGTCATTGGCCTCGACCGCGGACCCGAGCAGCGCTTCTTCCGTCGCCGGCCCCTCCCCGTTGAGGCCTGCGAGACGCGCCAATGCGGGCAGAAGAAAAAGGATCGCGCACACCATCGCCGAGACCGGATTGCCCGGCAGCCCGAGCATCGGGACCTCGCCCACGCGTCCGGCGATGAGTGGTTTGCCTGGCCGCATCGCGACTTTCCAGAAATCGAGCACGAAGCCGAGCCGTTGCAACCCGGCCTGCACCAGGTCGTGATCGCCGACGCTCGCGCCTCCCGTCGTTATCAGCATCTCCATCCCGCGAGCTGCGACTGCGGCCTCAGCAATCGCCTCTACGTCATCACGCGCGATCGGCAGTACTGCCGGCTCGCCACCGCCGGCACGAACGAGCGCTGCCAGGGCATGGGCGTTGGAACTCACGAGGCCACCCGGCGGTACCCTTTCGCCTGGCAGCGCGATCTCGTCCCCGGTCGCGAGGATAGCCACTTTCGGAATTCGCCGCACCGCGAGCCAAGGGAAATTCGCCGCCGCGGCGAGCCCGATGTCCCGCGCCGTCAGCCGCCGCCCCGCCGGAATGAGCGTCTCCCCCGCCGAAAAATCCTGGCCAGCGCGCCGGATAAACCGCCCGGCCTCGATGGCCCCACCGACCACCACACTCGATCCGGCATCCGTCGCATCCTCTTTGAGCAGGACCGCATCCGTCCCTGCCGGCATCACGCTGCCGGTGAAGATGCGCACCGCCTCCCCCTGTGCAACGGACCCGCTGAACGGGTGCCCGGCCGGCGCGCTCCCGATCACCCGAAGCCGCACGCCGGCAGTTCCGGCTGCCGAGCTGAGGGCAAACCCGTCCATCGCCGAGACGTCGCACGGCGGCTGGGTGCACCGGGCCACGACCGGCTCGGCGCTCACCCGCCCAAAGGCTTGCGATAGCGCCACGACCTCCGTTGCAGTGGGCCTGAGTAGCGCCAGGATTCGCGCCCGCGCCTCTTCGACGCTCAGCATCCCCGGCAACCCATCATCATCATCGCCGCCCTGAGCGAGCTCTTGAGAATGGGCGGCAGAATTTTGAAATTAAACGTAAAAATGAACAAAATAGAGTGCTGATCTGGAGTCATCGGCTGCTACGCCGCCCGGAACTCGCCGGACTTTCCTCCCGCCTTGTGCGTCAGCCGCAGCGCCTCGATCCGCATACCGCGATCAACCGATTTCAGCATGTCATAGACGGTGAGCGCGGCCACCGCCGCCGCCGTCAGCGCCTCCATTTCCACGCCGGTCGGCCCGGTGGTCCGTGCCGTTGCCGCAATCTCTACCGCCGGCCCCGTCTCATCCGCGGCCAGGTCCACTGCGACCGAGGTGAGCGCCAGCGGATGACAAAGCGGAATGAGATCGGCCGTCTTCTTGGCGGCCATGATGCCGGCAATCCTGGCCGCCGCCAGAACATCCCCCTTGGCAGCGGTCCCACCCGTGATCCGGGCCAGGGTTGCCGCCTGCATCGCCACCCGTGCCCGAGCCGTCGCCGTTCGCTCGGTCGCTCCTTTGCCGCCGACGTCAACCATCCGGGCCCGACCCTCGCGGTCGAGATGCGAAAGCCCCTCGCTCATTCCTGGTTGAGCAGCCGCCGCGTTGCCGCCGCCACGTCCTTCTGCCGCATCAATCCTTCGCCCACCAGGAAGCAATGGGAGCCCACCGCAACCAGGCGACGCACGTCCTCGTGGCTCGTAATGCCGCTCTCACTGATCAGGAACCGATCCGGGGGCACCTGCGGGGC
>JBOHMK010000351.1:0-11461 GCA_050730115.1 Acetobacteraceae bacterium | reverse complement strand
CGCCTGCTTCATGTTCGCTTCCCAAAGCGCCGATTGCGCCCGCAGCGCCGCCTGCTGGTTGCTCTCCAGCCGGTGCGCGAGCCGGAGCTGATCCTTCGTGGCCGCGCTCGGATTGACGGCCTTTGAACTCTGTAACTGCTTCGCCTGCGGGTTCTGGTAGGTCACCAGCGCGCTCGCGTAGGACTGATGCGCGAGGCTCTGGTTCGAGAATGCAAACCGGGTCACGATGCCGCGCGTGATCGCGGTCGGCACCGGCTTCTCAGCCTCGAGCTGCGCCCGGCTGTAGAAGATCAACTGATCGTCCCGGATCGTGAACTCGTAATTGTGCGCGTTCGCGAGCCGATGCAGGAACGAGAGATCGGTCTCCATGTGCTGCGTGACGCGCTTGTAGGAGACGTTCGGCTGCGTCGGTGTGATGACCGCGGTCATCCCGTCCCGCGCCGCCACATTCTGGGCAATAGCCGGCACGGTCATGTTCTCGTAGGCGATGTTGCGCCGAGTGCGCAGCCCGGCCTTGATCCCGGCCTGGATGCCGTGGATCGTGAAGGCATCCGGCGGGCCGCCGAGGTCGAAGCTATCCACATCGAACGTGCCGCAGGCCACCAGCGCCGCGCCCCGGTAGCCGATTGAGAGGCTGATCGTGTCGCCCTGGTTGATCCCCATCTGCTGCCAGCGATAGAGCGTGTCCTGGACGTTGATCGAGATCGATGCCGCGAGGCCGCCCACGTTCTCCTGGTACGAAACGCTGGTCACGCTGTTCAGGATGTCGCCTGAAATGTCCGCGCCGTTGTAAACCACCTGCCAGCCGGGCACCGCAAGGCTCGTGGCCGCCGCCACGGGCGGCTGCCATGGGGCCAACGCGGCCGAGGCAGCGCTGCCCTGCGGCGGCGTCGGTGGCAGCGGCAGCGGGAGCGCGCCGCTCATCTCAGGGGCTCCACGGCGTGCTGCCGGCCGGTGGTGCTGGCGCGGCGATCAGCGGGCAGTAGAGCACGATCCCCTGCGGCAGCACCGGCGAGAGCGCAACCGTCGGATTCGCCATGATCACCGGGCCAACCTGCGTCGGATCGCCATAAACCTTCCACGCCACCAAGTCCCACCGATCAGCCGGACCGGTCGTGTACTGCACAGCGCTCGGCGCCACCGGAGCCGCGGTTGCGCTCGCCACCAGCCCGTAGGCGCTGGCGAAGGCGGCCGGGGTCATCACGCTGCCGCTCATGGCGCGCCCGCCCTGGTCACGGCCGCCAGCGCCACGCTCGCGAAGGAGAGGCTCGGCAGCGGCAGCCCCAGGGTCGCGCCCGCGGCATAGATCGCCGTCAGACCGGCCGGAGCACCGATGATCCCGGGCGTCGGTCCGCTTGGCTGAATGCTTGGCGCCCCCGGTGGCAGCGCCGGAACCCATTGGCTCAGCGTCAGCTTGCAGTCGATGTGCTGCGCGACCCCCGCATAGCGCCACTCATCGGTCGCCGTCAGATCGGTGATCACATACTGTCCGGCCAGCGGGCTAGACACCGCGCCGAACAGCGCGCCCAACGGAATGCCGGTCCCGAACACCAGCGGCTGCGGCTGATGCGAGGTCCTGATCGAATCCAGCAGCGCCACCGCTTCATCCGGCATGCACCACCAGATGTGCAGCCGGATGCCCATGGTGAGCTGCTCGAGGTCGTCATAGGTCCACTGCAGCACCGGCGGCGCGCCGATCACCGCAAGTTTGCCGTACGTGCTGCGCCGCGTCCTGCTCAGGCTCTCTGGCGAGCCGAGCAGCATGAAGCTGACCGGTCCCAGCGCGGCGAAATCACCGAACCCGAGCGCGCCGGCAACCTGGTTCAGCCCGGAAGCCGCGGCAACCGCCCCGGCCGCAGCCCCGGCAAGCGCAACCGTCCCGCTCATAGACCGGCGGACCCGAACGCAGTGCCCCAGTCGAGGAACGTACGCCGCTTCTCGTGCTGCTGGTGCTTTGCGACGGCCGGCGCCAGAGACTTTTGAATCACGTCCTCCAATAGAGGCCGAAGGTCATTCGCTTGTTCTTGCGCGATCATACCTGCGATCTTCGCCAGGGTGTTCGGATCGATGCCCTGGATCAGCGCCTGTTGCAGCGCCGATCGTAAATCCGCCGGCGACATCGGCGGCAGCGGCAGCGTCACCTGCGGCGCCGAGTTGATCGTTACGTGCACGCCACGAGGCGGCAGCGGCGGCAGCGGCAACGGCAGCAGCGCCGGGAGTGGCGGGAGCGGAAGCGAGACCATCGGGGGTGATGGCGGTACCGGCAGGCGCTGTGCATGCGTGAGAGAAAATGGGCTCAGAGGGGACCAATACCACTCGTTCAGCCCGAGAGGATCTAACCCCCACAGCCCTCCGGCAGCCGCGCCGGCAAGCGCCCCAGGAACAGGCCCGAGCGGCGTCTTCGTCGTGATCGCGGCTCCGGTGGCGGCACCCGAAAGGGCATGAATCAGCCACGGTGGGATCGATTTCGCCGACGCGCCGAGCGCTTCGATCCCAGCCGCCAAGCCGAGTAGTCCCGCGGGGCTCGTCAGTATCCGCAGCGCAATTGCTGCGACGCCGCCCGCCGCAAACGGACCGAGCGCCGCCGCCAGGTTCGGGATCGCCAACTTCAGCATCCCGAATGCACCGCGCGCGATCATCATGCCGCCGGCAACGGAGAGCATCGTGCCTATCGACACCGCGAGAGCATCGATGACATCGGCCAACCACGGGTTTTCGCCGAGCGTCAACGTCAGGTCCTGGATGCCTCCGGTCAGATTCTTCAGGAACGGGATAGCGGCCTCGGCTGCCGGCACGCCGAGCACCTCGAAGAAACTGCCGAGCGCGGCATCGAGATCTCCGAGCTGCGCCGTCAGTGTGGATTGCAGCGAGCTGAATATGTCGTCGAGTTTCGGCAGCTCCTTATCCAGCTGTTCGTTGAATTTGCCGACCATCGGTGCGATGTTGAAGAAAGTCGCGAGCGCGCGCTGAGAAGTTACCGGGAATCCAGCAGGCGCCGACAGAAGGTTTGACATATCGGAGGCATTCACTTCGCCGCCGAATTTCAGTTTCGCTGCGGGAAGGAACACGTCGCGGAACCACGCGAGGATCCCTTGGTGGACGAGCTCGTCGAATCCCTTGATCGCGCCGACCTTGAGCGCCGGATGCCCCTTCGTCCCTCCAATTCCGGCCGGCGTAACGAGCCCGAGCCGAAGAAGTGTCGCTTCTTGCGCTTTCGTGAGTCGGCCGCCGACGAGCTTGATGCCCATGTACGCGATACCGCGGCCGGCCGTTCGCCCCATCTGCGTCACCAGCTCGAAGTAATCGCGGACGAATTGCTCGGCGTTGCCGCCAAGGGCTGCGATCGGCTGCGCCATTCGCGCAAACTGGAAGACACCTCTGCCAGTGAGGAGTGCCTTCGGATCGAGATTCAGGCCGGCCACCATCAGATCGAGGGCGTGCTGGAATCTTTGGGGGCTGATCTTGCCGCTCGGCCCGATCGCCAGCCGCAGCATCTCAATCGACTTGAGAATCCCGGCTATGTCGCCGGGCCCCTGGCCGATGCGCCGAAGTATCCATTCGTCCTTTGCGGTGCCGGGAAGAACGGCGCGCGCCGCCGCGGATGTCCCGACGGTGGCGCGAAGGGTACTGATCAGCGCGAGGTTGCCGGCGACTGTCGTGCCTTCGATCGTCGCCGCGGCTCGGAGTGCCGCCACGTAGTTCGCCTGCACCGTTGCGAGGTCGATACCCTGCGAGATCATCCTCTGCCGCTGCTGGATGATCCTGTCGCCGGCCTTGGCGAGATCCCACCAACTGCGCAGCGCGACCGTTCCCACCGTGAACATGGCGCCACCGATCATGATCGTCCGGAGGCGGTTCATGTCGGCCTGTGTTTTGCCAACCTCCGTCCGAATTCCCATCAGGTCGCGGGCGATGACGCGCAGCCCGGCACCCACGTTGGAGGCCAAGCTGAGCTTCACCCCAACGTCGAAAATATTAGGCATTCACGTCCTCGTGATTGAGCTTGGCGGTTGACCGCGCTTTGTCTCCGACATGGCAGACGTAACAATAGAGCACGAACCACACGTGCGCAGCGGCGAAACCAAGGCATTCCGCGCCGGCAAGAGAGTCGCGCAGTGGCCGATCATCAGCGGTCTGTTGGGAGGGGCCAACAGGCGCCGACCGGCGTTTCGCGATGACGGCGGCGCGCCGGCTTTCCGTCAGCGCCACGCTGCGGCGCGCCGGAAGAGAGTCACGTCGCCACTCTGGGCTGCCGCGCGATTCGTCTGGCTCTTCCCGATCGCCGCATTTGGTGCCGTCCTGATATTCTTTGGCCTTTGGATCGTCGGGATCGCGGTGGTGGGAGACGCGACGATCCGGTCGTACTGGGGCTGGGCAGCTCTCTTCTCGGTGGTCGCGGCCTGGGACTGCATCGTCGGTAAGTCCGGTCTCGGCACCGGCGCGCTCGATCTGCGCCGCATGATGAATTCACCATCTGGCGGCGCATGGGGCGCTATCGCGACCTACTTCCGCAGTCTCTTCGTGCTCGCTTACGGCTGCTACGTGGTCTTCTTCTGGCTCATCGTCGGCGTCGGCATCTGGATGTGGCAGAGCGGCGCATGGCAGCATGCAGTCGCCGCCGCACGGGCCGGCTAGAGAAAACGGGTAGATGCGCCACCGCGGCGACCGAAGACCATCATAGCGACGTTGCCGACCTCCTCGATAATCGGCACCTGCAGCCGCACCGCAGCATGGCCGAGGAAATCGCGCGCCGGCAGATTCCGGCTCGGCGCCCCGACGCTCTGCGCGACGGCTACGACCCCATTGGCGCCGATTTCCGCCTCCATTGGCATCCCCGGCGCGACGGTCATGACCTCATGATCGATTGACGCCCGCAGCGTGCCAGTCCGCTTCAGTGGGTTGTCCGGCGGGCTGTAGCCCAGATGCGTCTTCTCCCGCACCGTCCTGGGCCTCAGCGGTGCCCACGAAATGAACGGTCCGCGCGCCGGCTGATAGTGGCCGATTTCGCGCTTGGCCTCGCGTTCGATGGCCACGGCGGCGCGCTTCAGTGTCATGTAGAGTTCATGGTGCAGATCGAGGTCTATCTCTGCCAGCCTGGTTACGGCCTGCTCGATCGAGATCGTCATTTCTTCCTGTCCTGCTCGCGCCGCTCGCCCAACTCGGACGCTCTCTCGCACCACCACACGGCTTCGCTCGCCGACATCTGCCGTAGATCAGCGAGCGCGAAACCGAACTCGACCAGCGCCGCTATGGCGCATCCGTCGAGTCCGGATCCTCCAAAAAACCGAGCTTCCTGGCGCGCTTCATGATCTCTCCGAAATCACGCAGCTTGAGGGTCTTGATCGTCTCATAGACCGCGACCCGCCCGTCAATCTCTGCCATGCCTGCCGCCAGCGCGACAGCCTCGGCGTTCGCCGGCGCATCCTTCCCGACGGCGCGCTGCGCCTTGAGCAAATCGTCCACGCTCGGCTCGCGCAGCCGCACCATCTTGCCGCACCGCGGAAGGCGGAACGACTCGCTCCACTCGCTCAGGGGCGCTTCCGGCACCTCTATCGTAATTCCGCTCACTGCACCGCACTCCTCAAGTCCGCCATGTCCTGCTCGAGCTCGGCCCACGCCTCTGCGGGAATCGCCACGCTCGCGAAATCGCGGCTGAGCAGCCCGTACGCCTCATCGGCATAGGCGCGCCAGAACGGCCAGGTCATGCGGAGTGTCTTGCCCCACGTCACGACCGTCAGCCCGTTCGGATCGTAGCCGACGAGAGGGACCGCATGACCGCCCCAGCTTCCCGGCGCCCACGGGCCATCTGCCGGTGTCGCCAGCGGCCCCGTATCCCAAACGCCGGCACCCTGCACTCCGAGCGGCAGCGCGATCCCCGCATAGACCACACCGAGCCACGCGACACCGGCCGCGACATCGTAATCACTCGTCGTGTCGAGCGCACAGAATCCGGCCAGTACATCCGTCTTGCCGCCAATTCGGAATCCAGGCCCGATCCACCGCGTCAGCACGTCCTGCGCATTCGCGCCCTGATCGGTGCTCTCGTCGCCCGGCACGTATCCGAACGCCTCGTAACCGGCGATCGCCTCGGCATCAGTCATGACCCGCGGATCGCCCGCAGCTGCCGTCCAAAGCTGCGCCGCGTGCCCGACGGCCGCGATCGTGCAGTCCCCGGTCTGATCATTGTCCAGCATCGGCCACGACACCACGTCCGCGCTTCGGTCGATGCTCGCCGGTACCGGCGGAGGCACCGCAACCGGAGCGAGCCTCAGATAGTGCCGGAGCGACTTCGCACGCGGCGCCGTGGCGGGAAGCTTACCGAGCTTCGGGAATTTCAGATCAGCCATTCGTTACCTCGACAATGTTGTCGTCCTGGATTCTGTGCGCCGCATCGCGTAGGTTGTTTTCGTCACCACGGCCTGGCAGCCGGCGATGGTGGTCAGCCATCTCTGAGCCAGCGCCCTTTCAGACCGAGCAGCAGATCATTGCCGCCGCGCACCATCACCGGCTCAAATGTCGCTAGCACGTCGCAGAGCGCATCATAGCGGCCCCACCGGAAGTCGTCCTCGGGGTTGACGCGGAGCTGGCGGGAAAGCCAGCCGAGATGCAGCTTGATTGTGGCGGGCGCCCACACGGGCGCGCTCGGGCTGACCCAGTGCGCGTTTGCGCCGACGCGGCGATTCGCGTCGATGCTGGCATAGCCCGAATCGTAAGCTGCCGGCTCACACATGCGGCGGCAACCGATGCGGTGCCGGAATCGGCACTGGCGGCGCAACCGGCGCGCCGGCACGCTCGACCACCGTCAGCGCCGGCGTGGCCGCGAAGGTCGCCACGAGGCCGTCAATCACCGCCATTCCGGCATCGATGGCGGTCTTCGTCGCCGGGTCGATCGGTAGCACCGCCAGCACCGCCTCGAGTGCCGTGCTTGCCTCTTCCGCCATCTGGGCCGCCGGCTCGCCGCCCTGCACACCAGCGAAGGCCGCAACCGCCGTGCCAGCGATCTTCATCACGTTCTCAACCGCAGCCGCCTGCCCGGGCGTCGTTGTGGCCGCACCCGTGTAGATTGCGGCGCCGCTCTGCAGCGCTGCCAGGATCGCCGACGCCTCCGACTGAGCCTGGGTCAACGTCGGACCGGAGCCGCCGCTGTTTGCGCAGCCGGCCAGCAACGCGAGCGCCGCAACGCCCGCGAGGAATGTCTTACGCATCACTTCGGTCCTTTCTGCAAATCTTGTGCTGCCTTGATCGCGCCCGCGACCAGGACCTCGATGTCCTCTTTCGCCACCGAATTGTCCGGAATAATCAGCGCCACCAGAGCGCCGACCGCCAGCGGCACCGCGTGCTGCCAAGTCATCGAGCCTTGCAACACAGCGAGGGCGGTCCCGGCCGCAGCGGCCAGCGCCCCTTGATTGAGCGGCTGTTTCCAGAACGCAAGAAATCGCTTCATCGTGGTCCTCTCACAACATTGTCGCCGCCTGGAACGCGAGCGCGCTGGTGCGTCTGCTCCAACCAAGGCCGAACGTTGGAAAATCCGGATCGCACCCGTTCGCGGCGACTCGTTGCGCCAGGACCTCCCAGCACAACTCCAAAACGCCGTTCGGATACGCGCTCACAGCAGCCAGCGTCGCCGGTCCGATCACCCCGTCCGTTGCGGCGCCCACCACCACCTGCAGCCATTCCGCCGACTGCGCGACGCCGCTGTTCACCGCCCCGTCGAACACGACCATCGCCAGCGCCGGAGGCAGAGCATCGCCCTGGATCGGCGTCCAATAGTCGCGGGCGTAGAGCACTTGCGCCTCGGCGACTGTCAGGTCGGGAATGTCCATCGTCGGGTATGCGGCCGCCGAGATGCCGAATTTCGTTCCTTGCAGATTGCCGACGCCAATCGCACCGCCGGTCCAATTTCCAGAATCTCCCGGGTCATCCGTGTAGCCACCTTCCCAGCCGATCACCCACGCAACCGCCTGAGCGAACGCCACCGAACTCATCGAACAGCTTCTCCGACCGCTCAGGCTGCTGTTGCGGCGGCCATCATCGGCCCGAGAGCGAAGACGATCGCGATCCCCAACGCGAACTCACTCTTCATCCCGATTCTCCGGCAGAAGTGTCTCGACCAGCGTCTCGACCAGGCCGCGCAGCAATGCGCCCGATCCCGGGACTGAAACGCCCGTCACGCGCCCGCTTGGATCTTCCCAGGCCACCATCAGCACCGTCGCGCCTTCGGCGAGCGCCCTCGCAAGCACTGCCTGCGCGGCGTCAGCGAAGCTCTGCTCCGGCTGCGATTGGTCCGGGCTGACAGGCCTGATCCGCACACTGCTGTTCGGCCTCATGAATGACCCTCTGGAATTGCACCATGAAATCTCTGGCCTCGCGCGGCGTAAGCAGGCCAGTCGCACAATCGTCTGTCGTCTCGTCATCGAGCAGCACGCGCACGCCGCCGGCCTCGGCGACGATGGAAATAGGTCCGACCGTCCTCATGCGATCACGGTGTGGTCTTCGGCGGCAGTTGCGGCGCCGGCGCCGGATAGAACACCGGCCCCGCCAGCCGCTTCGTCTCTGCTCCACGCCCGCCGCCCCGCCGCCCGCGAATTGCCAGCGCCCTGCCAGACTTCTTCGCCTCGGCCGCGGCATCCTGGAGCTGCTGCGCGGCCTGCTCGCTCCACGGAAGCGCCCAGGTCACCGGCGATCCACCGCCCGGCGGCCGCACCTGCACGTCGATCGCGCGCGGCTCGTCGAGCGCATAACCCGCGACCGTGCCACTCGGCACGCCGAACAAAGCCGGGCGCGGGTGGCCGAGCGCTGTCCACCACAGCGCCAGCATCGCCGCGACCAAGGCGACATAGGCGCCGGCTCTCACCCACGCCGCCAGCGCAAACAGGCTTGCTGCGCCGGCAAGCAGCGCCGCTGCGGCGAAAAGCGCCGGGCTCATGGCGTCGCCCCCCCGTAGAGCGGCATCGGCAGATGGTTGACGCTGTCCGGGACCAGATCGCCATGCGCGTCGATCCCGAAGCGCCACACTGTGATCTGCTGCCCCCGGCTCTCCAGCTCAACCGTTCGGTCGAGGATCGTCGTCAGCAACGGCCCGTCGCGCACCGTAACGCGCACCTTGACCGGCACCTGGCTGTCATAGCTCCGGTAAAGCATCGCATCGACGACCCACTCGCCCGGATCGACGCCCCGGCACACCACCATCTCATCGTTCCGGCTCTCCGGATCGAGGCGGCGGCCGAGATCGTCGCGCAGCAGATTGCAGTGCGCATCGCTCATGTGCGAGTAGCCGACCGCCTCGTCGCCCGGTGCCTTCACCCAGAGATCAACATCCGCATCGGCATTCATCTGCCAGCGCATCTCGATCACCATGCCGCCGGGCCGCACGCCAGCCGTCGTCTGCTTCGTTGCGGCGATGATCGCGAGCACCGCCATGGCAGCAAATACGACGACCAGCGCGGTCAGAAGATCGACGACCGCGAGCGTGTAGCCGTCAAGACGGCGCCGCACGTCACGTGTCCTCGGCCGCCGCCCAATTCGCAAGCACTGTCAGCCATGCGAAGCCGAGCACGCCAACGATGTTCGGCGCCACTGCGAACACCAGCTCGCGGAACACCGCCGAAAGCGCCGCCGGAGTGAGCGAATGGAGGCCCGCGGCAGCAAGCAGTAGCCCGACGCCAGTGAACGCCAATCCCCATGCCGGCAGCGCGTTGGCGATCCGCCGCACGACGTCCCACCGCCCACACCATGCCGCACCGAGCCCGATCGCCGTGTAGGCGCCGAGCAGCGCGAGCAGCACGCCTTCGTGCCAGCCAAGCAGTTCGAAGGCTCCTAGATAGCCTGCCCGCCAGGCCGCAACCCCGACTGCCAGAAGCATCATGTTGAGGATGATAAGGCGCGGTCTCACGACCCCACCGCCCCGCGGCTTCCACCGCTGCCGACCATGCACGCGAGCCCGTCATGCACGGCGAGCAGAGTCCATGTTCGCGTGTCTGGCCGCTCGGTGATGATCATGGTCACGTCATCAGCCGTCTGGCCCCACCAGAACACGCGCTCGCCGTAATGCTTGTCGAGATAGCCGAGCACAAAATCAATCGGGGCGCACTGCGCCGTGGCTTGCGCTTGCGGGAGTACCTGGTCCGGCGACGGCGACGGCGCAGCCACCGCCGGAGTTCCGATTGCCGCGATGAACGCGACAGCCATCAGGAATCTCATTTCAACTTCCAATGATCGCGATGCTTGTGGCGCCGCGTCGGGAGAAATCCATAGATCGCAGCGTTAATTTCCACCGTCGCCCTCGCCCAAGCCATTGCGCGCCGAATGAGCACAGAACATCGCGTCGCAGCCCACGAGAACCGCATGATTGGCCTCAATCAGGTGGAGAAGATATTCGAGTTGCTTCTGCTGTATTGCGTCCTGCCGCTCGGCCGCCATGATCAGGAGCGCCACGCTCAGGCTGGCCTCGGCGCTCAGGATCACATTCAGGACGCCGTACCCGGGCCGGTCGAAGTGCGGCAGCCATGGCAGCAGGTTGCAGCCGAACCAGAACGCCAAAAACCCCGTCAGTATCCACAGAAAAAGCCGGCTGCCGCGGAAGCGCGCATAGCCGTCCGCGAATCGTCGCTCCGTCATCGGCACGTCACCTCGGCAGAAGCGCCGCCGCCAGCATCCCGATGGTCGCAATCGCGACCACAGCGCCCCAGATCGCCGCCTGCCGCGCCGGCATCGCGTTCAGCGCATCGCGCAACAGTCCATTGATCGCCGCCATGATCCGGCCGCCCATGTCGGCTACATCGGCCTTGGTCGCGGTGCGCCCGAGATAGCCGCGGATCTCACCCATATCGACTTCGAGCTGCCCGATCCGGCGGTCATGGGCGTCCACCCGTTTTTCGACCGCCCAGATGCGGTCCGGCACGTCGTCCGACACATCAACCCCCGATGTTGGCGCGGAACTGTGCGAGCTGATCGATGCCGTTGACGATGAACTGGTTGGAGAACGCATCGAACAGGTAAACTTGCGCCCCGGAGACGGACAGATCCACGTGGTAGACCTGGATCGTGGTCTTGAACGTGATGTTGTCCTGCGCCTTGAAGTTCACCGGCCCCGGGTCGATCGTCAGGCCAGAGACGTTGTAGATCACCGGCAGATCCGCCGTCTCGCCGGCCGCGGTCATCACCTGGATGTCGCCCATCGCGGCAAACTGCTGGATTGCAGTCGAACTCGCCAGCAACCCAATCGTGGTCGCATCAAAGCTCGCCCATGTGATCGATGCCTCGATCTTATCCCAGCCGACCGGCACATCGATGGTGGCGGCCATGCCGAGCCCTTTGTAGGCCTGCATCAGCCGCTTTGGCGCTGGCACCTCGAATTCTGAGGCCCGTCCCAATAGGCTCGTTCCATTGAGATAAACATTGCAATTCCAAAGCGAATTGACGACCAGCGATGCCATGATGAAATCTCCTTACGCCGCCGCCT
>JBOHMK010000350.1:0-3502 GCA_050730115.1 Acetobacteraceae bacterium | reverse complement strand
AAGCGGCCTGGGAGAGCGCCCGTGTGGATCGGCAAAGGTGCACATCGCTCTGCCGATCTACATCTTTCCGGAATCGGCGCCGCCGGCGGCCGGTCTCCCGAACTCGCGACCACGGCGACCGGACGCGACCGGACGCGGGAAGGACGCTGACTTGCCCGGTAAGCCATTGGTGGACCTGGAGGAATTCATTCCGCATTTGTGGGACTCCCGTAGCCCTCTGGGAGAGGGGCCGGGGGTGAGGGTGGGACCGCAGGCCCGACGCCCACAACATATGAGTCCCTCCATGGAAACGCTCTACTCGTGTGAAGGCGCGGGCGTAACTTTCACGTCCTGAAACAGCCATTTGCCGTTCTGCCGCACGACCGCGGCATCGAAGTCGGCGTAGGCTTCAAATTTGTTGTCTTTTGCGTCCACGTAGAGGCAGCCGAAATGCAGTTGCCCGGTATCGCCGGTGAGTTTGTAGGCGATGCGAAAGGCGGCGGTGTAGCCCACCCAGTGATGCGTGAACGGCCCGGAAGACTGGAAGAAGTTTCGAATCTGATCCGTCCCGGTGTACGTTTTGCCTTCGACCGTCAACCCGGCGTTGTTGGCAAACAATGACAGTAACGTATCCATGTCGTGGTCGGTGGCGGCCTTGTGGAAGACAGCTTCAAGCTGATGCATAGCCATGTAGTCTTGTGCAACCTCGGCGGTGGCGGCCGCCGGGTCATTGGAACTCTGCGGAGCCGTTTGCGCGACCGCCGGCACGGCGAGTGCGACGCCGAGCAGCAACACGCATGGGAAACCCGTGAACCTCATTGCTCTTCCCTCCCAAGTCGGTATTTTCCTGAGCGGCGGTCTGGCCGCCCTTCTCGCGGGCATCCTAACGCCAGGTTCAGCTGTTCAGCAACGACTCGTACATTATCTGTGGCGATGGAGCCTGTGCCGCGCGCGGCGATCTCCCTGCTTCTGCGCCAATGCGAGGCCCCCCGGCAGTGAGCGGGCGGCAAAAGGTGCCCCGGCGCGGCGAGCGCCCCAGGTCGGCTTCCCGATGACGGCGCAACTCCCTGAAATCAGTGATGCGCCCGGCAGGGCTCGAACCTGCAACCAGGCCGTTATGAGCGGTCCGCTCTAACCAGTTGAGCTACGGGCGCCGAAGCGCCGATCTCTGGCCGGTCCGCGCCCAGGAAGCAAGATGCCGGCCGTCGCCCGCCGGCACCGCACCGGCTGCATCGCTGCGGAACGGACCTGACATCCCGCGCTCTGAACCAGCAAGGTCCGGCCGCACACGGCTTGCGCTCCCGATCGGCACCGGGTCCGGCGTGCGCCTTCTGCGCCCGAAACGATCGCCATTGCAACGATGTTCCACCCTGCATATGATGCCTCCATGCCATCACCGGCAGATGATTCCGGCACTCACACTGGGAGGAACATGGTGGCCGAATACGGCTTCTGGCAGACGCTGAGCGATACCATCCATCGCGCGGTCAATCTCCGCGTCGTCACACTGCTCGGCGATGCGGCCGTGCAAGGGACGCTCGAGGAACTCAAGATCGGCGCTCCGGCCGCACTCGCCGGCACTCTGGTCACGGACATCAATCTCGTGGGCGGTGACATCACCCGCATCGTCAGCGAGAAAATGCTCGGCAACGAGTTCTCGGAGCTGCGCAGCGCACACCAGGAATCCGTCAGGCAGGCGCAGGAAATTGTCGAGCGCAACGTCAATATCCTGATCACGATCGCCAAGGAGAGCCGCGACCTCCTCGGCAACCTGCCGGCCCCCTCCAAGGGCCCGGCCCGCACCTGACCTGACACCAACCTGCGGTGATGTGTCACTCGTTTCCGGCGCGCCGACGCCGCATTTGAGCCGGGCAAGCCGTGGCATCGTTCCCAGATCTCACCGCCATCGCACGCAGACTCCTCAACATCGAGGTCAATACCATCATCTCCACGGCGATGACCGCCGAGCCGATGCCGGCCGTGCCGCATGCACTGCTCGATATCGCCGGCTGGTATGCAGACGCTCTCGCCTCCATGGGGGTCGATCTCGCCCCCTATTTCGCCCCCGGCGCCGGTGATGCCGGATCGATCGCCTTCGCGTGGGCGGGAGCGGACTCTCCGCCATGGGACGGCGCCGCCCTCACGGTGCGGCTCGAGACCTTCGATCGGCTGCGCTGGGCAGCGAAGCGGGCCGCCAACTCCCCGGAGGCCGCCAGGCATATCGGGCCACGCCACGCTGTCCTGCTCCAGCGCATCGTCAACAACGCCGACGCGATCAAGGAAATCATCAGGCGATTCAACCCGACCATGCGGCAGTTCGAGAACAAGACCCGCGCGGATCTGCTCAAGACGCCCCTCCGTCCCGACTCCTATTCGGTCGCACCGGACGATCTCGCTCTGCTGCAGAAAATCTGGGACATCGGCACCGACCAGATCGTCGCCCAGACGATCGTCTACCTCACCGGCGATGTCACCACCCGCATGCAGGAATCGCTCGCCAAGCCTGGAGCCGAGCCAATTTTCGCGATCCATCGCCAGAGCGTCGATGTTTCCATCAAATACTGGAAGTCATTGCTCGAGGTGATCCGCGAGATCGCCGGAGCCGCGGTGAGCGTGCTGCTCGGCGCCAGGAAATGATCGTCGGGCGAGCGCGGGACCGGCTCGCAACCGGAGCGGCGGCGTGGCGGAACACGGCCAATCTTGTCCGGCATCGGCAGCTCATCGTCCCGACCCGGTCCGGAGCAGAGGTCGTGCTGCTCACGCGGGTCCGCCTCACCGGCGAGACCGAAACCTGTGTACTGCGCTCCTGGCTGGACGGCACCACTGCAGGCGATGTCGAAACCAAGGCGAAGCAGCATTTCGAGACGGTCGCGGCGGCCGTGGGCGCCTCTTCCGCCGCACTCGGCTTGGTGCGGTTCGCATCGCTGTTCGCCGGTATCGGCGGCGCCATCGCCGCCGCCGTGCAAGCCATCCGCGGGCTGCTCGCGCACGGACCCGCGTCCCTGCCCCAGATCGCCGCGACCAACGGGCCGCTGCTCGCCGGGCTCGCCTTCCTGCTCATCGGCCTCGCCTTGCGGCCGATCCTGCGCCGCTGGCTCCGTGCGCTGATCCGCCGCGTGCCGCTCGGGGTGCCGCTGCCGTCGTGATCCGCTTCCTCGATTGCCGCCACAGCCGCCCCCGGCAACCCCTGGCAGGACGGGGTGGGCCTGACCGCGAACGGCGGGCGCGCTTGTTGCCTCGCCAGGAGCCTTCTGGCATAGGGAGCCGGCTTCGACCGGCCCCCGGCGGCAGACGCCCCGCTGGGCGATCGCCGGTGTGCCGGCGTCGGCGCCCGCATTTTGCAGGAAGGGTTGCTCCCGACATGATCGCGCTCGGCATCGTCGTCATCATCTGCGGCGTGGTGGCACTCGCCTACGGCGTCTGGACCGCCCGCGTGGTGCTCGCCGCCGATCCGGGCACGGCCCGGATGCAGGAAATCTCGGCCGCCGTGCGCGAGGGTGCCCGCGCCTACCTCCGGCGCCAG
>JBOHMK010000349.1:0-5195 GCA_050730115.1 Acetobacteraceae bacterium | reverse complement strand
ATCTTGCCATTCCGGGTCCGAGACGAGTACCGACCATCCCCACTGCCACGCGACACCACTTTCCGCCGGCCGGGGCAGAGAGAGGACAACATCATGGGTCGCCGCTTCCTGGTGCTTCGTGCCTGTTCGCTGATCCTGAGAATCATCGGCTGGGTTCTGGTGATCGCCGGCGTCATCGCCTTCGCGTTGGGCGTTGCCGCGCTCATCCGCACTACGGGCCAGGTCGGCGGAACTCACGAGATGCTTGCCGGTGGCTTCGGCACCGTGATCGCAGGCTTCGTCTTCGTACTTTACGGCGAGCTGATCGAGGTCTTCTTCGGCATCGAGTCGAACACCCGTCGCACCGCGGAGCTGATCGCGCGCCTCTCCGCCGCCGTGCCGCCGGCCGCGCCACCCGCCGGGTGAGCTCTCGTCATGACGCCGCCCTTGCGAGGGTGGTGAGAGCCGCGCTTTATCGGCCGGACCCAGCCGGAGCAGCACCATGGCCGCCATTGCCGACATTTCCGCCCGCGAGATTCTCGATTCGCGCGGCAATCCGACGGTCGAGGTCGAGGTAACGCTCGATTCCGGCATCATCGGCCGCGCCGCAGTTCCGTCCGGGGCCTCCACCGGCAGCCACGAGGCGATCGAGCTTCGAGACGGCGATCCCGGGCGCTACGGGGGCAAGGGCGTACGCCGCGCCGTAAACGCCGTCGAAGGCGAGATTTTCGACGCCCTTTCCGGGATGGATCCGTCCGAGCAGGTGAAGCTCGACGAGATTCTGATCGATCTCGACGGCACGGCGGACAAGTCGCGCCTGGGCGCGAACGCGTTGCTCGGCGTTTCGCTCGCACTCGCCAAGGCCGCCGCCGCCGAGCATGGCCTGCCTCTCTACCGCTACGTCGGCGGCAGCTTCGCCCGCACGCTCCCGGTGCCGATGATGAACATCCTGAACGGCGGGCGGCACGCCGACAACCCGATCGACTTTCAGGAATTCATGATCATGCCGCTCGGCGCCGGGACTTTTGCCGAGGCGCTCAGGATGGGTGCGGAGATTTTCGCCGCCTTGAAAAAGGCGCTTGCCAGCGCGGGGCACAACACCAATGTGGGAGACGAGGGCGGCTTCGCCCCCAACCTCGCCTCCGCGGATGCCGCCCTCGCCTTTATCGTCCGCGCGTGCGAAGCTGCGGGGTACAGTCCCGGCGTCGATGTCGGCTTTGCCCTCGATCCCGCAGCGAGCGAGTTCTACAAGGACGGGCGTTACGTGCTCTCGGGCGAGAGCAAGACCCTGGATGCCGAGGGACTGGTCCGACTGCTCGAAGACCTTGCGGCGCGCTATCCGATCGTTTCGATCGAGGACGGCTGTGCCGAAGATGACTGGGAAGGCTGGAAGCTCCTCACCACCACCCTTGGCGGCAAGCTGCTGATCGTCGGCGACGATCTCTTCGTTACTAATCCCGACCGCCTCCGCCGGGGGATTTCGGAGGGTGCGGCCAATGCGATCCTCGTCAAACTCAACCAGATCGGCACCCTCACCGAGACTCTGGAGACGATCGAGATCGCGCACCGCGCCGCCTACAGGGTGGTGGTCAGCCACCGTTCCGGCGAGACCGAAGACACCACCATCGCGGAGCTTGCGGTGGCTACCAATTGTGGGTTGATCAAGACCGGCAGCATCGCGCGGAGCGAGCGCATCGCCAAATACAACCAACTTCTCCGGATCGAGCAAGCGCTCGGTCCGGCGGCCCGCTATGCCGGCCGGACTGTGCTTCAGACCCGCGGCCTTCAGACCCGCGGCCTTCGGACCTGCGGCCTTAGCACCTGACTGGGCCTCAGCGAAGCGGAATAGTCACCCCGATTGAGAGGCCAGCCGGCGGGCCGTACACGACCGGCGGCGCGTAGACGACCGGCGGCGGCGCATAAATCACCGGCGGCGGCGGGGGCGGCAGTGGCAGTGGCCTGTAAATCACGGGCGGGCTGACATAGACGACCGGCGGCGCAATGATGCCGAAGCCGACGACGGGACCGCCCCACCATCCACCGCCATGCCACCAGGGCCCGCCGCGCCAGCCGTTGTTCCAGCGTCCGTGCCAGCCGTTGTTCCAGCCGCCATGCCATCCGCCATTCCCGCCGTGCCGGTTGCCTTGCCCATGCCAACCATCAGCGTGGGCGACAGGCGCCGCCATCGCCAATGCGAGCATCGCGCCGACGGCGATCACCGGGAGCGACCTCATGGAACCCTCCTTCACGCCGCACTTGCGGCACAATCGCATCAGGGCCCAAACATATACCCGTTCGTGGCAGCATGCTGGCAGATTCCGGGCATCTGCATGAACGATTGTTAAGGTGGAGGGCGAATGGCGACGGAATGGCGAAGGCGGGCGCGGGTGGCGGTGGCGCCGCTGATTTTGCTGGCGCTCACCGGCTACTTCGTCCTGAACGCGCTCGAGGGCCCGCATGGGCTGATCGAATATGCGAATGATCGTGTCCGTCTCGAGGCCGCCCAGAAGAAGAACGCGGAGGTGGCGGCCGAACTCCGGCAATGGGACATCCGCGTGGCCGCGCTTCGGACCGACCATCTCGATGCCGACGTCCTCGACGAGCGCGCGCGCGCGATGCTGAACCTCGTCAACCCGGCCGATATCGTCGTCTACTACCCGCCCGGCAAGAAGCTCTATTAACCCCCCGATGGATCCGATCCTGGTCTGGGGCGCCGGGGCTATTGGCGGCACGGTCGGCGCGAGCCTCCGGCGCGCCGGCTACGAGGTGACATTTGTCGATGTTCTTCCCGAGCACGTGGCGGCGATTGCAGACCCGGATCGTGGTCTCTCGATCAGTGGCCCGGTTGTTACTTTCAACGTCTCGGCGCCGGCGTTTCTGCCCGATCGGGTGCCAGGGGTGTGGCGTCACGTCTTTCTGGCCGTCAAGGCGCAGCACACGGAAGTGGCTTCTCGTGAGCTGCTGCCGCACCTCGCAGCGGACGGATACGTGCTTTCGCTGCAGAACGGACTGAATGAGCGGGTGATTGCGGAGATTGTCGGCCGGGAGCGCACGATCGGCGCGTTCGTCAATTTCGGTGCCGACTGGCTGGCACCCGGCGAGATCATCTTCGCCAATCGCGGCGCGGTCGTGCTCGGCGAGATCAGCGGCGAGACGACGCCGAGGCTTAACGAACTGCATCGGGCGATGCGTGCCTTCGAACCGGACGCCATCGTCAGCGGCGAGATCTGGGCATACCTTTGGGGGAAGCTCGGCTACGGCGCGCTGCTGTTTGCCCAGGCGCTCGGCAACCTCGGCATCGCCGACTGCCTCGCGCGGCCCGAGCTGCTGCCACTCTGGCGCGTGCTCGCCGGTGAGGCGGTTGCCGTTGCGCTGGCCGAGGGGGTGACGCCGCGTGGCTTCAATGGCTACGACCCGGCAGCCTTTGCCCCCGGTGCGACCGAAACGGATGCCAAGGCCAGCGTGGCCGCCATGGTTGCCTTCAATCGGCCGAGCGCCAAGACCCATTCGGGCGTGTGGCGCGACCTTGCGATCCGCAAGCGGCGGACCGAGGTCGATCAGCAGATTGCGCCGATCGCCGAAGTCGGCGCTCGTCACGGGTTCCCTTGCCCGGGTGCCCGGCGGCTGGTCGCGATGATCCACGAGATCGAAGAGGGTCGCCGGCCGCTTGCCGACCGGAATCTTGACGCGCTCCTCTCAGCAGTCGGCCCGACCCTCGTTGCCCCAGAGCGACGGTAGAAATCTGAAGGCGCGGGAGTCGCCTTTACCGGTTCTCGCCAAATGGCGGCGGATGTGCGCGCCGATCCTGCATTCGCGGCTTTCGGGACACCGAGCGTCGTTCGGCCGCCCATTGACCAAGGAAGCGGGATTTGCTTTGGCGCGTTTGCAGGTGCGGCGAAGCGGAGAGGCCAATTGCTCTCGTCACCGGAGCCTCGATTGAGAAGAAGCCCGCTGGTTATGAGAATCCGGTGCCTGATGCGGAGAGCCGCGTTCCTGGCGCCGCTTGCTGCTCTGGCGGCGAGTACGCCGCCGGCGTTGTGCCAGACGACGGGCGGCTCGCAAAGCGCGGCGGACGCCGTCACCCTGACCGGCAGGGGGCAGCAGACCGCGACGCTGAACGGCGTTCCCATTCAGCTCTTTACCTATCGGCCGGGCGGCTGTGCCATCTCCTCGATCCTGCTCGTCTTTCACGGAATGAGTCGGGACGCGGGACCCTATCGCGACCATGCCACCCCGCTCGGGCAGCGCTTCTGCATGCTGGTGGTGGCACCCTACTTCGACGCGGCGCGTTTCCCCGCCTGGCGCTACCAGCGCGGGGGGATTGTACGCCACGGCGGCGTGCAACCAGAAGCAGACTGGACCGTGGACTTTGTGCCGGCGATCGCCGCGTGGGCCAGGAAGGAGGAGGGCAGGCCCAACCTTCCCTACGTGCTGATCGGCCACTCCGGCGGCGCGCAGTTCCTCAGTCGCGTCGCGGCATTTGGCCGGAGCGGCGCGCTCCGCATTATCATTGCCAATCCGTCCACCTGGGTGGAGCCGACGCTGAACGTCATGGCCCCGTACGGCTTCGGCGGGGTCTATGAGCCGGCAGAGGGCGAAGCGGCGCTACGACGCTATCTCGCCGCGCCCATCGTCATCCTGCTCGGCCGCAAGGACACCGGATCGCATGAGCTCGCGATGAGCGAACAGGCGCAAAAACAGGGTGCCAACAGGCTCGATCGGGGGCGGAAGACATTCCGGAAGGCGGAACTGGTGGCCAGGGAACACGGGTGGGCGTTCAACTGGCGCCTTGCCGTGGTCCCAGGCGTTGGCCATAGCGCGAGTGGGATGTTCACGTCCAAAGCCGCGTTCGACGCACTGCAACGGTGAGCGCCCGGTCGTTGATCCAAAGCATGCCGGTGCAAAGCGAAGGCGCCCGGCGCTTCTCTGCCGGCGGATCAGAACCGCGCCGCGAACGCGCCACGGAGATCACGGTAGATGCGCCGTTAGCGGGCGCGGCGCGGCGCGAGCATCGCCGCCAGATCGGACCCTGGTTCCTCGACGCGAACGAGTGGCGGGGCAGATCTCGGCCGCGGTCCCGTCGCCCGCGGCGATGCGTCCGAGCCGCGCCGCCCCGAGCGCCGCCCCGATCGCGCCTGCGGCATTGTCACCGGCTCCGCCCGCTGCCACGACGCCCTGCGGCGAGCCCCAGGCGCGAGCAAGCTCCTTGCGTACCG
>JBOHMK010000348.1:0-19894 GCA_050730115.1 Acetobacteraceae bacterium | reverse complement strand
GCTGGTGATCGAGCGGACGGGCAGCACCGGCGGCGTCGTACGGTGCCTCTTCGTAGTTGAACTCGTCGATCGGCTTGGTCGCCGACCCGTAGGGCAGGCGCGCGATCACCCGCGGCATCACGAGGTTGACGAACCGGGAATCTTCCGAATCCCGATAGCTCCGCCACTTCGCGTATTCCTGGGTATCGAAGATCTTGGCGAGATCACGCGGCTTGGAAAGCTCGGTCCAGTCCTTGAAGCCGAACATCCCCGCCCCGGCGGCCGAAATGAAGGGCGCGAAGGCGGCGGCGGAGACGTTGGAAACCAGGCGGAGCGTCTCGACATCGTCGGGATGCTGCGTCCATTCGTAATCGCCGATCAGCGTCGCGTACGGCTCGCCGCCCGGAGTGCCGAACTCGTTCTCGTAGATCTTTTTGAAGAGCTGGCTCTGATCGAATTCCACCGCCCGCGTGAGATCGCGCGTCAGCTCGCGCTTGGGGAGATTCATGACCTTGATCTTGAGGCTGGTCCCGGTCTCGCTGTTCATCACCAGGTGATTGAGCCCGCGCCAGGTTCCTTCAAGCTGCAGGAACTTCGGATGGTGCATCACCTCGTTGAGCTGGGCGGAAAGCTTGTTGTCGATCGCGGCGATCGCCCGGTCGAAGGTGCGCGTCAGATTACGGTCGAAAATGACGGTGCCGGAGAGCGCCTGCTCGACCAGCGTCTTGACCAGTTCCTGCGCGCGATCGGGCTCGGTCTGCTTGGTCGCGGCGACCACCTGATCGAGGATATTGACGGCTTCAGTGGTGCTCGCCGCAGCACCTGCCGCGGCCGTTTCTGTGCCGGACATCCCTCAGTTCCCTTCCTTGCCAAGCCCGAGTTGGCCGGAGAGCGACTTCAGCTCGGCCTCGTTCTTCAGCACCTGCTCGAGCAGGCCTTCCAGCTCCTCGGAGCGATCGACCTTGCTCATCAGGTCGCGCAGCTTGTTGCGGGTCTCCATCAGTGCCTTGAGCGCCGGGATCTGCTCGGCGACCTGCGCCGGCTCGAAATCTTCGAGCCCGTTGAACTTGAGGTCGACCGCCATCTGTCCGCCCGCCTCGTCGAGCTTGTTGTCGACGCGCATCTTCAGGCCCGGTGTCATCCGGGCCATCACGTCGTTGAAGTTGTCACGGTCGATCTGCACGAACTTGCGATCGGCGAGCGGCCGCAACGGTTGCGTCGGGTCGCCGGAAAAATCGCCCAGCACGCCGACGACGAACGGCAGCTCCCGCTCGACCATCGCGCCCTCGGTTTCGACTTCGTAAGTAATATGCACCCGCGGCTTGCGCACGCGGTTAAGCTTTTCATGAACGCTCGCGCTCATCGTCTTGCCCCTCTTCCGCTTTCCAGCCTCCGATGCGCCCCTCACTCTCGGCGGCGCCGAGCCCCGGCCGGCTGGCCGCACCATACCGATGAGGTCGGACCGGGGTCAATGCAAACAGGGCCGTATCTTCACTTCTTTGGTTCGGGCGACGGCGGCTTGATGCCGAGGCTGCTCAAGATGGCGGTTCGCGCGCTGGTGTCGGGCACCAGTTCCGCCAGCAGATCGGGCCATGGCAGCCGTCCCCGCCGCGCCGCCTCCTCGAGCGTGTAGGCGAGCGGAGAATGCGGCTCGGTCCGGCGGAAGAAGGCGGCGATCCGGTCGAGTTCGGCGAGCATCCCTTCCCGCGTCGCGACGGGTCCGGGTCCCGCCGCGGCAGCTGCGCCCTCGGCCGGCGCCGCCGCCCCGTCGCCCGCCGCCTCCTCGGCCTTGGCCTCGGGTGGCGCATGGCGCGCAATCACCGCCGCAATCTGCTCCAGAAGTTCGCGCACCCGGCCCATGGGCGGCCCCTCGGTCCCGGCGGCTGCATCGAACGCCTCGGAGAGGCCGCGCCAACTCTCGATCGCACCCCGGCACGCCTCCCGGAGCGCTGCAAAATGCGCCAGCCCCGCCGCCCGCGCGTCCTGCTCCAGTTCCTCGAGCGGAATGACACCGGCCTCGATTCTGGCCTGGCGGCGGGCGGTATCGCCGATCCCTTGCACCTCGCTTGACTGCTCATACTGCCAGTACGCAAGCGGCGTGCCGTCCCTGCGCCGAAACAGCGTGAGCTTGCGCAAGGGCTGGGTCAGCGTGCCGTCTCCGCCTTCGCCATTCAGCCCGGTGACCGGCGCCACGCGGGTCGCGATGCCCTCTTCGTCGGCCGCCGGGTAGAGGCCGCTCTCCCAGTAGCGCTCGACCAGCCCGCGCATCAGAGTACCCCCGGCCGCCAACCCGGTGAGCCCGTCACTCCGCAACAGCGATTCGGTGAGCCACGCTGCAATCTCCAGATCCTTGGCCCGCTCGACCAGCGCCTTGATGGCCATTTCGCGAATCGTCCGCCACTGCGCAGGCGGCGGCCCTTCGGCAGCGGGGTCGGATTCCGCCGCCCGCTCCGCCGCCCGCGCCTCCGCGCGCGCATCGCGCAGCCGGAAATAGGTCGATTGCGGCGAGAAATCCTGGCGCAGGTCCGCCCCTGCTGCCGTTTCCCCGCCGATCGGGGCGAGCATCGCCTCGAGATCGAAGCCATCCGGTAACTTGGCCATCCAGACTTCCTCTTGTTATGGAGATGAGTACCAACCTGCGCTCATTTCGGAGGCACTCGCCGCGTTCCAAAACACTGTACCGCCCCCCTGGGCTACGGGACTCACACCTCCGTCGCTACGATCAGTCGTCAAAGCCCTCTCCGTCCGTCAGGAACGAACAGGGGACGGAGAGGGTCGGATGAGGCGGGGTCAGACGGCGATGATCGTGCGACCGCAAACGGTGCCTCGACCCTGCGGCGCAACAGCACCGACGGTGCGCAGCGCCGGCGCAGCGCGCCCCCTTGCCCCGGATTTTGGTTGCCCCCGATTTTAGTTGCCATAGACAACGAACCTTCGGACAGGCCACAATGCGCTTCCCGGTATGCACTTCCCCGTGACATCGGGCTTAACTGTTAGCACGTGCGCGTGAGCAACCGGAGCGGCCGATTGCACCGCTCTCTCGTTGGTCGCAAAACAACGGCCCTTGCGAGGTGCGAGCCTCGAGACCGGGGCCACTCGCAGGAGGACACGTATGGCTGCGATCGATCTCAAGTCCCTGGTCGCCCACCTCAATGACCATTGCCGTCGCGCGCTCGAAGCCGCCGCCGGCCTCACACTGTCGCGCAGCCATTACAATGTCGAGATCGAGCACTGGCTGCTCAAACTCGCGGACGGCAACGACACCGACATTCCGATCATTCTGCGCCATTACGAAGCCGATCTCGGACGCCTGATCACCGACCTTAACCGCGGCCTCGACCGCCTGAAAACCGGCAACGCCCGCGCCCCCGGCCTTTCGCCCGATATCGTCGAGCTCGCCAAGCAGGCCTGGCTGCTCGCCTCGCTCGAACAGGGCTTCCCGCGCATCCGTTCCGGCCATCTCCTCTGGGCGCTGCTCGCCGACGAAACGCTCTCCCAGCGCGGGCGCGCCGCTTCCAGTCAGCTCGCAAAGATTTCCCCGGATCTTCTCAAGCGCGACTTCCAGGCCGTCACCGCCGGCTCGAGCGAGGCCGCCGCACCTCCCGCGGCCGACGGTCAGGCCAGCCCGGCCGAGCCTGGCATGACCCGCGCCGCCGGATCGGCTGCTCTCGATCAGTTCACGATTGATCTGACGGCGCGCGCCAAGTCGGGGAAAATCGATCCGATTCTCGGTCGCGATACCGAGATCCGCCAACTCGTCGATATCCTGACGCGCCGGCGGCAGAACAATCCGATTCTGACCGGCGAAGCCGGGGTCGGCAAAACGGCAGTGGTCGAAGGCTTCGCCGCCCGCATCGTCGAAGGTGACGTGCCGCCCGCTCTCAAGGACGTCACCGTGCGCACGCTCGATCTCGGCCTGCTGCAGGCCGGTGCGGGCGTCAAAGGAGAGTTTGAAAATCGTTTGAAAAACGTGATCGAAGAAACCAAGGCCAGCCCGAAGCCGATCATCCTCTTCATCGACGAGGCCCATACCATGATCGGCGCCGGCGGCCAGGCCGGCCAGAACGACGCCGCCAACCTGCTCAAGCCCGCCCTCGCACGCGGCGAACTCCGCACCATCGCCGCCACCACCTGGGCCGAATACAAGAAATATTTCGAGAAGGACGCGGCTCTCTCCCGCCGCTTCCAGGTCGTCAAGGTCGAGGAACCAAGTGAGTCCGTCGCCACCGCCATGATCCGCGGTCTCGTCGCCACCCTCGAAGCGCACCACAAGGTGCGCATCCTCGACGAGGCCGTCACCGAGGCCGTCCGCCTCTCCGCCCGCTTCATCCCAAGCCGCCAGCTCCCCGACAAGGCGGTCTCGCTCCTCGATACCGCCTGTGCCCGCGTCGCCATGAGCCAGGCCGCCATTCCGGCCCCGATCGAGGACCGCCGCCGGCGCATCTCGCTGATCGATACCGAGCTCGGCATCCTCGAGCGTGAAGCCGCCGCCGGCGCCGACAACCACGCCCGCCAGGACGAGCTTCACGAGGAACGCACCGCAGCCGAGCTGGAGCTGAAAGCGCTGGAGACGCGCTGGGAGGAGGAGAAAAAACTCGCGGCCAGCATCGCCGCCACCCGCACCGCAATCGAAGATCCCGCCAATACCGACGACAAAGACGCGCTGCGCACCAGGCTCGCTGCCAATAACGCCGCGTTGAAAGCGCTGCAGGGCGAGCAGCCGCTGATCTTCCCGGTCGTCGATGGCCAGGCGATCGCCGAAATCGTCGAAGGCTGGACCGGCATCCCCGCCGGCCGCATGCAGTCCGACGAGATCCGCACCGTCCTCAATCTCGCCGAGGCGATGGGCAAGCGCATCGTCGGCCAGCCACATGCGCTCGAAGCCGTGGCGCAGGCCATCCGCACTTCGCGCGCCAAGCTCCCCGACCCACGAAAGCCGATCGGCGTCTTCCTGATGGTCGGCACCTCCGGCGTCGGCAAGACCGAAACCGCGCTCTCGCTCGCCGAGCTCCTCTACGGTGGCGAGCAGAACGTCACCACCATCAACATGAGCGAGTTCAAGGAGGAGCATAAAGTCAGCCTCCTCATGGGCAGCCCGCCCGGCTATGTCGGCTATGGTGAAGGCGGCATCCTCACAGAAGCAGTCCGCCGGCGCCCCTATTCCGTGATCCTGCTCGACGAGATGGAAAAGGCACATCCCGGCGTGCAGGACATCTTCTTCCAGGTGTTCGACAAGGGCATGATGAAAGACGGCGAGGGCCGCGACATCGACTTCAAGAACGCTGTCATCATCATGACTTCGAACGCCGGCACCGATCTGATCACCAAGCTGTTCGCCGACCCCGACACCGCCCCCGACGCCGCCGGCCTCGCCGAGGCGCTGCGCCCGGAACTGATGAAGGTTTTCCGCCCCGCCTTCCTCGGCCGGGTGACGCTGGTGCCGTACTTCCCGCTCTCCGAGGACATCATCAGGAAAATCACCGGGCTCCAGCTCGAGCGCATCCGCCGAAGGGTCCAGGATTCCTATCGCGCCGAGTTCAGCTACGAGCCGGCGCTGGTCGAAACCATCGCCGCGCGCTGTACGGAAAGCTCATCCGGGGCGCGCAACGTCGAGAACATCCTTTCGCGCACCCTGTTGCCGGAACTGTCGGCCGAGGTCCTGGCGCGATTGGCTGAGGGCAGCCCGGTCAGCCGGGTGTCCGTCGGGATGGATCCGTCCGGATCGTTCCGATACCAGGTGCAATAGCGCCGAGGTGCAATAGCGCAACGCAAGGCTTGGCACAAACAGGAGAGCGGGCATGGCCCTCTTTATGAAGTACGGCTCGATCGACGGTGACGTCGAGACCAAGGGTTATGAAAAATGGATCGAGATCAACTCGTTCCAGTGGGGCGTCGGGCGTGGGCTCAGCTCCCCCACCGGCAGCAGCGCGGACCGCGAGGCCTCCGCGCCGAGCGTCTCGGAGATCACCGTCTCGAAACAGATGGACAAGGCAACCAACAAGATCGTGGAGGAAGCACTTGGCGGCGCGATGAACACCGAGGTCAAGATCGCCTACGCCACCACCGGCAAGAACGACGTCAAGGAGTTCGTGCAGTACATCCTGACGAATACCGCGCTCAGCGGCTATTCACTTTCCAGCGGTGGCGACCGGCCGTCGGAATCTCTCTCGCTCAACTTCACCAAGATCGAGATCAAGTACACCTCGCTCGCAGTTGACGAGAGCGGCAATCCCGCCAGCACCAACTACAATCTCGCCACCCAGGTGCTGAACGGCTGAGGAACTGTTTTCGGGCTATGCGGGGGCGGACCGGGAAGATCCTCCCGGTCCGCCTTACGCCTCTTCGAGCTCCACTGCCAGCGCGCGCAGCGCAGCAGTATGTGGATGCCGGATCCGCCCCGCTCGCAGCTCCTCGACACTGAGAGTTTCCACCATCTCGCCCGCCTGCATCACCCCAATCCAGGGGCAGAGATGCGCAACCACGGCCAGGTTGTGGCTGACCAGGATGTAGGTCAGGCCCCGCACCGCCTGCAAATCGGCAAGCAGGTTCAGCATCTCCGCCTGCACCGAAACGTCCAACGCACTCGTCGGCTCGTCGAGCAGCACCAGTTGAGGCCCGGCAATCAGTGCGCGCGCAATCGCCACCCGCTGCCGCTGGCCGCCCGAAAGCTGGTGCGGATAGCGGAAACGCAGCACCGGCGCGAGCGAGACTTCATCGAGCGCCCGTGGCACCCGCGCTTCGATCCCGCCGATCCCGTGCACCATCAAGGGCTCGGCAAGCTGCCGCTCGATCGTCTGGCGCGGGTGCAGCGAGCCGTAAGGATCCTGGAATACCATCTGCACGCGCCGGAAGAAGGCGCGCGTGCGGACCGCCCCGAGAGCCTCGCCCTCCAGCAGGATCCGTCCCTGCCAGTCACGGTTCAGCCCCGCCACCGCACGCAGGATGCTCGACTTCCCGGATCCCGATTCGCCGACAATGCCGAAATTACTTCCCCGCTCCGCCGCGAACGAAACGCCTTTGACAACCTCGTCGCTGCCAAACCGGATTCGCAAGCCTTCGACTGCGATCATCCGATCGCCCAACCGGGATCCGCCCAATGGGGATCCCGCGCCAGCACCGGTAGCCTGCCCCGCGGCCGGTTCAGGCTCGGGAGGCAGGCGAGCAGCCCCTGGGTGTAGGGATGCCGGCTCCGCTTGAGATCGGCCGCCCGAACTTCCTCCACCACCCGTCCCGCATACATGACCAGGATGCGTTCACAGAAATGCGCAACCAGCGGCAGGTCGTGGCTGATCAAAATCAGCCCCATGCCGCGCCGCGAGACCAGATCTTCGATCAGGCGCAGGATCTCCGCCTGCACCGTCGCATCGAGCGCGCTCGTCGGCTCGTCCGCAATCAGCAACTCGGGATCCGCCGCCAGCATCATCGCGATCATCACCCGCTGGCCCATCCCGCCCGAAAGCTCGTGTGGATAGCGTGCGGCGATCCGCTGGGGCTCGCGGATCATGACCTGCGCCAGCAGGTCAACGGCCGCCCGATCGGCTTGCCGGCGAGCGAGGCGCTTGTGCAGTCTGAGCGGCTCGGCGATCTGCTCGCCGGCCGTCCTCACCGGGTTGAGCGCGTATTTCGGATCTTGCAGCACGAGCCCGGCGCGCTTGCCGCGAATCGCCCCGACGGTTCGCGCCGAGGCGCGCATCACGTCGATACCGTCGAACAGGATGCGTTCGGCCCTGACCACCGCCTGCGGCGGCGTCAGGCGCAGGATCGCCCGCGCGGTCAGCGATTTCCCCGATCCCGATTCGCCGACGATGCCGATCTTCTCTGCACCCATCGCAAACGAGACCCCGCGGACCGCCGGCACCAGCCCGCGCGGGCCGGGAAAATCGATGGTGAGATCGGCAACCTCGACCTGCATGCTCAACGTGCCTTCGGATCGAGCACGTCGCGCAGCCCGTCGCCGAGCAGGTTGAACGCCAGCGCAGCGATGAAAATGGCAATTCCCGGCGCGGTCGGGATCCACCATTGCTGCAACAGGTAATCGCGCGAAGTGGCGATCATCGTGCCCCACTCGGCCGCCGGCGGCTGCGCACCCATGCCGAGAAAGCCTAATCCGGCGGCGGTCAGGATGATCCCCGCCATGTCGAGGCTCACCCGGACAATGACGCTGGAGATCGCCAGTGGCACGATGTGGCGGAGAATGATGCGCGCATCGCCGGCGCCGGTCAGCCTGACGGCGGCAATGAAATCGGCATTGCGCACGGTGAGCGTGTCCGCCCGTGCGAGTCTCGCATAGGGCGGCCACGAGGTGAGCGCGATCGCGATCACCGCGCTCTCGATCCCGGGCTTCAGCGCGGCAACGAACGCCAGCGCGAGAATGAGCCGCGGAAATGCCAGGAAGATGTCGGTCACCCGCATCAGCGCCCGATCGACCATGCCGCCGAGATAGCCGGCAGCGCAGCCGATCAGAAGACCGAACGGCGCCACCAGCGCCACCACCGCGACCACCATCCCGAGCGTGTCGCGCCCGCCGTAAATCAGCCGTGAAAGCAGATCCCGCCCCAACCCGTCGGTGCCGAGCCAGTGCGCCGCCGATGGCACTGCAAGCCGGTTGGCAAGGTCCTGCGCGTAGGGGCTGTAGGGCGCAAGCCATGGCGCCGCCAGCGCAACGAACGCCAGAGCGAGCACCACGATCAGGCCGCCGAGCGCCAGGTGGTTGGCCGCCAGGCGCCGCCAGGCCCGATAATACTCGGCCCAGGTACTCTGTCGCCGCGACGTCGGTGCGTCCGAAAGCAGCCACTCGCGCCAGGAAATCCCACGCACCGCCTCGACTGCCAGCGGCTTCGCTCCCTCGTTCATCGGACGCGGGGATCGAGCAGCCGGTAGGCGAGATCGGCGAGCAGATTGAGCCCGACATAAATGCAGCCGATCACCAGCGTCGCCCCGAGCACTGCGTTCATGTCGGCATTGAGCAGCGACGTCGTGAGATAAAGCCCGAGTCCCGGCCAGGTGAATACGGTCTCGGTCAGCACCGCGCCTTCGAGCAGCGATGCATAGGCCAGCGCCAGCACCGTCACCAGACCCACGGCAATGTTGCCGAATGCGTGCCGCCACAGCACCAGCCACTCCGGCACGCCCTTGGCCCGCGCGGTGATGATGTACTCGGCGTTGAGCGCGTCCAGCATATAGGCGCGCGTCATCCGCGTGATGTAGGCGAGGCTGAACAGCGCCAGCACCAGCGCCGGCTGCACCAGGTGCGCGAACGCACTCTGAAATGCGCCCCAGTCACCGGCCAGCGCCGCATCCACCACCACCATGCCGGTGATGTCGGGAACCATCCCTTCATAGGCGACGCCGATCTGGCCGGAGCCGGGCAGCCAGCCAAGCTTCACGTAGAGCACCAGCAGGAACAGCAATCCCAGCACGAACACCGGGATCGACTGCCCCGAAAGGCTCACCACCCGCACGCAATGATCGAACCGCGAGCCCGGCCGCGCCGCCGCGAACACGCCCGCCGGCACGCCGATCAGGACCGCAAGGATGATCGCCGCGGTCGCAAGCTCGAAGGTGCGTGGAAAGAAATGCAGGATATCGGCGGTGACGGCGTGGCTCGTCATCACCGAATCGCCGAGATTGCCCTCGCTCAGCCGGCGCAGATAGATCGCAAACTGCACCGGCAGCGACTTGTCGAGGCCAAGCTCGGCCCGGATGTGCGCGACCACTGACGGCGGCGCATGATCGCCGGCGATCGCCACCACCGGATCGATCGGCATCACCCGCCCGATGAAGAAGGTGACGAGGATCAGTCCAAAGAGAGTGATCGGAATGCTGGCGGCGCCGGCCGAGAGCGCCCGCAACCGGCGCCACGCGTGATGAGTTCGAATCACCACGCTCTGCCTTTATTTTCTTGATCAATTTCATGGCTTTGGCGGTACGCTGCGCCATTCCGCCAAAGGCCGCACTGATCTGGCACACCGATTCGGCGCAACTGCACACGTCCAACCCTCCGCGCCGCCGCGTGGTCTATCCCCCCACGATCATCGCGAGGAGTGCTGCACGCGGAGCGCGCGGCACGACGTGGCGATCCCGGTCGCGCCAGAGCTCCGTCGCTGTCCAAGGGCTCGATAGGAATCGTCTCATGAAGACGCTCCCTTGGCCCTCGTACGCTCCCGGCCACGCCTCACTCATCCCGGAACCAGCATCCTCCTCACGCCTTGCGGATCCCGCCATAACGCGTGAAGTCCGATTGCGCGCCGAGCAGGAACCCGGTCACATCCTTGCGTACCACGGCAATCGCGTTCTGCTGCAGCATGAAGGCGATCGGTGAAATCTCCCAGGCCCGCCGCTGCATGGAGTGATAGATCTCGATCCGCTTTTGCGTGTCCAGCTCCTGGGCCGCGGCCGCCGCCTCCGCGGTCAGCTTCGGGTCGAAGAAATGGTTGCGCCAGGCGATGATCTTGAGCGGACTGTTGTCCGAATCGTCGGGATTGGCATTGAACGCCTGGGCATTGGAGTTGGGATCGAAGTAGTCCGGATACCATTCGGAGATGATGAGCTGATGCTGCCGCGCCCGCATCTTGGTGAACACCTGCTTGCGCGTGCCCGGCAAGAGCGAGACCTTGATGCCGATGGCCCCGAGATCCGCCTGTACGGCCTCGGCGATATCCGAATAGGGATGGTCGGAGAAATGATCCAGCGTCGCCGTGAGCCCGTCCGGATACCCGGCCTCCGCCAGCAGCGCCTTGGCCTTGGCCGGGTCCTTGTGGAACGGATTCTCGGCGAGTGCGCCCAGGATCATCGTCGGCTCGAACGCCTGGTTCACGATGTAGTTCTCAGGCGTGATGTTCTTCTGGATCGCCGCGTAATCGACCGCCCATTTGATCGCCTGCCTGACCCCGCTCTTCTTGAACGGCGCGTAGCCTTCGTTGCCGGCGAGATACATCTGGTCGGTCGAAGGGGTGGTGAGCCGATAGAGGTTCGGGTCGCTCGCGGCAGTCTTCAGGAGGTCGGCGGTCAGATCGCGGGCGATGTCCGCATCGCCCCGGCGCAGCATCAGAAGCTGCGTCGCCGGATCCTTGATGTGGCGGATGAAGATGCGCTTCGTCCCGACCGGAATGCCCGAGCGCGGGTTCGCATCCATGATCACGTGATCGTTGGCCGACCATGAGGTAAGCTGGTACGGCCCGGCGCCGGCGGAGTGGCTGGTCAGCCAATGGTTGCCCAGATCCCCCTTCTCCTGATGGGCGAGTGCGGTTGCCTTTTCGACGATCGCGCCGACATTGGCCGACAGGCAATAGAGCACGAAGCTGGTCGCCGCGATCTGCGGCAACTGCATCACCAGCGTCTGCGGATCCGTGGCCCGGATCAGCTTCTCCACATTGTCCTTGGTGAAGCCGAACTGGGTGACGATGAAACCGGGCGTAAGGTTCATGGTGACGACGCGCCGCAATGAGAACTCCGCGTCCTCGGCCGTGACCGGCTTGCCGGAAGGGAAGTAGGCATCCTTGGCAAGGTGGAAGGTGAAGGTCCTGCCCTCGTCCGTGACCTCCCAGTGGGTCGCGAGATCCGGCCCGATCTTGCTCAAGTCCTTGAGATCGGGCGAAATCAGCTTCCGATAGACGTTGGCATCGACCTCGGTATCCGAAAACTCGTAGGACTGGGCCGGGTCGAACGAGATGATGTCATCGATCTCCTTGGCCATCACCACCACGTCCTTGGGCGCGGCGGCGGCGAGCGGGCCGGCAGCGAGCGGTGCGGCCGCAGCGGCGGCACCAGTTGCGAGAAGCGTGCGACGTGTCAGCATGGTCTACTCCCCGTTGTGCTTGGTTGGATCTTCAGCCTGGTACTATCCCTTGATGCGATCCTCGGGGTCCGGCCGGAATACCCGCTCAGCCCTTGCGGATCTCGTGGTAGCGCGTGAAGTCGGGCTCGGCGCCCATGACGAAGCCGCTCACGTTGCTGCGCAGCACGGCAACGGCGTTCTTCTGCAACAGGAAGGTGATCGGCGCCTGATCCCAGAACTGCCGCTGCATCTTCTCGTAGAGCGCCAACCGCTTCGCACTGTCCACCTCACGCGCCGCAGCCGCCGCCTCCGCCGTCAACGGCTTGTTCTGGAAGTGGCAGCGCCAGGCGATGATCTTGAGCGGGCTCGCATCCGAATCGTCGGGGTTGGCACAGAACGCCTGCGCGTTCGAGTTCGGATCGAAATAATCAGAACCCCAGTACAGCAGCAGGAGCTGATGCTGCCGCGCCCGCATCTTGGTAATCACCTCTTTCTGCGTTCCCGGTAGCAACGATACCTTGATGCCGATCGCCCCGAGATCCGCTTGCAGCGCCTCGGCGATATCGGAATAAGGCGGCGCCGAGATGTAATCCATCGTGACGGCAAAGCCGTCCGGATAGCCGCCCGCCGCCATCAGCGACCTCGCCTTCGCGACATCCCGATGGAACGGGTTGCTGCTCAGCGCCCCGAACAGCCCCGCCGGCAGAAACGACTGATCGACCGTCCAGGTCCCGGGCGTGATATTGCGGGCAATCGCTTCGTAGTCGATCGCCCACTTCATCGCCTGCTGCACCTCCGGCCTCGTCAGCGCCGTCACGTTCTGGTTGGCCGCCAGGTACATCGAGGTGAGCTGCGGGGACGAAACGCTGTGGAAGTCTCTCTCCCCGCCGATCGATTTCAAAAGATCCGACGTCAGGTCCCGGGCGATGTCGGCATCGCCCCGACGCAGCATCAGAAGCTGTGTCGCCGGATCCTTGACATGACGGATCACGATCCGCCTCGTAGCTGTCGGAATGCCGGAGTGCGGATTGGCATCCACGATCACATGGTCGTTGGCCGCCCAGGAGGTCAGCTGATAGGCCCCCGCGCCCGCAGAATGGCTGGTCAGCCAGCGATTGCCGAGATCGCCTCCCTCCTGGTGCGCGAGCGCCGTCTCCTTCTCGACGATGCCGCCGACATTGGCCGAGAGACAATGCAGCACGAAGCTCGGTGCTGCCACCTCGGGCACTTCGACGACCAGCGTGTGCGTGTCCGTGGCCCGGATCAGCCCCGCGACGTTGTCCTTGGTGAACCCGAACTGGGTGATAATGAACCCGGGCGTCAGATTGAGCCTCGCCGCACGCCGGAGCGAGAACTCCGCATCCGCCGCGGTCAGCGACCGGCCGGAGGCGAAGCGCGCGTCGTCTCGCAGATGGAAAGTGATCCGACGTCCTTCGGGCGTGATTTCAAAGTTGGTGGCGAGGTCCCCTTTGATCGCGCTCGGGTCCAGGGGATCCGGAACCACGAGCTTGCGATAGAGGTTGCCGTCCACCTCGTTGTCGGTGAATTCGTAGGATTGCGCCGGATCGAACGAGACGATGTCGTCGATCTGCTTGGCCATGACGACAATCCCCGCCGGCGTCGCAGACGCTGCCTCGCGAGCGAACTGCGGCGCCACGGCGGTTGCCGCTCCGGCTGTGAGAACCGCGCGTCGGGTCAGCATGTCGGCCTCGCTCCGTTCCGCTCGCAGTCTATTCCAATCCTCGAGACCCGGGAAAGTCCGCTCGCAAAACTTCGATCGCGATCGCCGTAATGTTGTCGGAGGCTTCGTGGGCGAGTGCCGCAGTGAGTAGCAGCTCGGTCGGCGGCACGCCCTCCGGCGCCCCCAGGAGGGTCCGCAACTCCGCCTCCGCGAGGGACTTCGAAACCCCGTCGCTGCACAGCAGCAGCCGATCGCCGATAACCAGCGTCCCGGTTGCTTTGTCGAGCTCCAGCTCTTCGAGATCGGCGCCCACCGCCCGGGTCACGATATTGGCACGCGGGTGATGCTCGGCCTCCGCAGCGGTGATCGCGCCGGTATCGACCAGCTCCTGCACCAGGCTGTGGTCGTGCGTGATCTGCGAGAGAACGCCGTCGCGCAGCAGATAGCCACGGGCATCACCCGCCCAGAGGCATGCGAAATGATCGTCCCGCGCCAGCAGCACAACCAACGTCGCCGCAATGATCGCGTACGGGCCGCGTCGCGCCGCCTCACTCCGCAGTGCCTCGTGCGCCGCCGCCACTCGTCTCCGCACCTCGGCCAGAAGTCCGGCCGCCCCGAGGTCTTCCGGGATTGCGGCGAGTTGCTCGGCAATCATGACGGCCGCTACCTCGCCCGCCTCATGGCCGCCGGCACCGTCGGCGACTGCCCAGAGGCCAAGCCCGGGGCGATCGACGAAACTATCCTCGTTATGCGTCCGCCGCGCCCCGGGATGCGTTGCCGCCCAGGAACGAAAGCGGTGCCCGTTCATCCGCTCACCCCGGAACCCGTCGGCGCGAACTCCGCATCGAGCATGCCAGCGAACCGCTCCGCGTCCGGCAAGACCGGGAGGATCAACGCGCCGGGTGGAACCCGTGGTGAACCCTCGGTCCACCAGAGTCCGCAATCGAGAGCCGCCACCGGCGGCGCCAACGGCCCGGCGGTAAGCGGCGCACTCGCAGGCTGTGCCAGTCTGTCCGCCACGGCTTCCGGCGTCAGGTCTTCGGCCAAGGCCGCCCGCCCGGCGGCTTCGGCCCGCGCCAGCCATTCCGCAACGTCATCGGCCAGAGCGCCCGCAGTTCCATTCATCCTGAGAGCGGCAAAGCACAGCGGGAAGAACCGCCCCGCCCGATCCACGCTCGGCATGAAAAGCCCCGCGACCGTCGCCGGTACGAGCATCCCTGCGGGCAAGGCAAAGCGCCAGACCGGCGCCTCGAGCCAGGCCGCCAGCCAGGCGTCGCCCATGATCGACCGGCTGCCGACCAGCACCGCCTGAGTCCAGTCATCCCAGGCCGGGATGAATGGCCCGGTAAGTCCGGATCGAACGAAATCCCCGCGGGCCGGCAGCTTTCCATAGAACCCGCATTGCCTCACCTCTGGCTCGCCCGCTGCCAGATCAATATGGCACTTGGCGGAATCGCGGAACGATCCACCACAGTCGGGACATTGGTCGAGCCAACAAACCCCGAGCGTGATCACTGGAAATCATCACGCGAGTGTCGCTCGCACAGTTCGCAGTCGCACCATCACCCCGCCTGCCCGCATCGCCGGATGAGCGTGCCGGTATATCCTCCACCATGGATGATTCCGGGGATGATTCCGGACACTAATGCACGCTCGGACACCGGAACGCCTGCAGGACGCCGGGCGAGAACGGGTTGAACACCGAGGCGGCACGAATCCCGTATGTCACGCTCTGCCCGCCAACCTGGAAGGTCAAGGTGAAACGTTCCGGCGCACCCTGCTGCGCCAGCACGCCCTGGCCGAACAGCCGGAACAGCGCCCATGGCCCCGTTGCCTCGATCACGCCCGTGCTGCCCGAAGGCGGTGGATCGAAGGCCAGTCTGACACGGTCCATCCCGCTCGGTCCGGGCCAGGTCACCGCCGCCGGCTGCGGCGGGCCATGCGCATAGGAGACAGTCGTCGCCCCAAGCGAGAGCGTCACCTGCTGCGTCTTGTCGTCAAGCAAGACCGGCGTGATCGTGAAGCTCACCGACGGCTGCGTTCCGCCGGCCGCAAAGAACAGGTTGCGGATCACCGAGGCACGCTGGAATTCGGCGACGTCGCCCGCGGAAAACGGCGGTTCGACGCCGTTCAGCACCTTCGGCTGCCAGGTCGCCGAAGCGGTATCGACATAAGGCAGCACCTGCGCATTGAAGAAGGTGTCGAGCAGGCCGCTCGGGGCGAACAGCCGGCCGAAATCGCCGAGCGGAATATCCTCGGTCGAGCCCGGGAAGAACGGATAGCGCCCATTTACCGCCTTCTGACAGAACTGGCCGGGGCCGCCCGGCCCGTTGAAGCCCGCCTTCACCTGCTGCCCGCTCGCGACCCCACGCAGCACATTGGCCGAAGTGGCGATTGAGCTCAGCCAGCGGGAGACTGGCGCCGGATCGCGCGCCGCCTCCGCCGCCACCAGCTGTTCCGGATCGCCGCCCGCCAGCGCCGCCGGCTGGCTGCCTGGCGTCGTTGCGCTCTGCGACAGGGATGCGAGCTGCTGCTGCACCTGGGCCAGAAGTTGCAATGTCGCCGCTGCCGGCGCCGCAGCACCGGTGCCTACGTAATCGATCAGCGGCTTGTAGTGTTGCGCCACCTCCTCGCCGAGCGGCGCCGCGGGCTTCCCCGGCTTGGCGAACAGGCCCTCCAATTGTGCGGCCCCCTTGCCGAGTGCACCCGCCTTCGTCTTTGCCGCGGCCTCGGCGGCCGCCGCCGCGCCGCCCTTCTCCGCCGCGGCGGCAGTCTTCGGCGCTGCCGTGAGATCGAGTTCGCCGGCGATGCTCTTGAGCAGCGCCAGCATCGGCGATTGCGGCGATGAAAGCAGACTGAGCGTCGTCACTGCTTGCGGCAGTGCCGCAAAGCCACCGGGCGCCAGTTCAAGATCAGCCAGCATGGCGTCCCAATTGCGCTCGTAATCGCTCTCGTAGAGACGGACGACGTTCGCTTCCAGCGAACGCACCTCGGGGCTCGCCGGATTGATCGCCTCGTTCTTGCCAAGCACCCAACTCTCGCTCGCCACTTCCTTCGCGACGTTGCCGAGCGCCGGCAGCAGCACCGAATAAAACCCCTCCTTGGTAAAGAAACCCGCAATCCCATCGGTCAGTGGCTTGCCGGAACTGCGGCGGAACAAAAGCTGCCCGGCAGGGCCGAGCGCCGCCGCCGGCGTCCAGGCCGCAACCGCTGCCGCCTGCGCCGAGGGGCGGATGCGCGAATAAACACGCTCCGCCAGCGGCACGCGAGAAAAAGCGATCCGCGCGGCCGCAACCAGTGGCCCGTCGAGCGGGATATCCGGCAGCGGTTCTGCGAGCAGCGCATCGAGATGGGAGAGGAGATCGGCACGCACCGGTGCCAGCGCCGGACCAGGAAACTGGCTCTCCCAATCGAGCGCCATCCAGGCATGCACCAACGCCGGATCGAGCGGTCCCTGATTGCCGAGCATCAGGTACACTCGTGTCGCCTGATAGAGAAAGTCCGGCCGGTCGAGGCTGCCGCGCATCTCGGTCTCGAGCCGGTAGAGCAGCCGCGGCAGCAGGATCCGCTCGAGCGCGTGCCGGTAGACGAGATCCGCCGCCTGCGCGAGCTTGCCGCTCTGCGACAGCCCGAAGCCACCAACCGCGGGCACGCCACGCGCCGCCTGCTGCGCGGCATAGCCGAACGGCAGCGCACGCGCCTGATCGAGCAGCGGCGCAATTTGCGGCAGATCGGAATCCGCAACCGGGCTGAGCCTGGCCGCTTGCGCCACCTTGTCATAAGCGGCGATCGCCGCAGCACTCTTGGCGATCGCGGTCTGGTTGGCAGCCCGGCTCGAGACAAACAGCGCCGCGAACACGATGACGATGATCGCGATCGCCGCGAACCCACCGCTCCTGAGCAGAAGATCGCGCCGCCGCGCCGCCGGATCGGCAACGCCCAGCATCGCCTCGCCAAAAATCACCTCGCGCAGCAGATGCCCGAGAAAGTAACTGCGCCCGCGCTCCGGCTTGAGGCTCGGAACGCGCCGCTGATCAACCCCGAAGGCGCGCGCGAGCGTCGCCGTCAGGCGGTCGATCGGCGTCCCCTCCTGGGTTCCGGAGGTGAAATAGGCGCCGCGCAGGAAGGGCGCCGGATCGAGTCTGGAGCCACCGAACGCGGCCTCGAGAAAACTCTCGATCGGTTCGCCAAGGCTCGCTACCTGGGCCGGGAAACCGGCAATCAGCGCCCGCCTCTCCGGGCTTCGTTCCGCCTGCAGGCGCTCGAGCAGCCGCCCGTTCAGCCGCTCCATCAGCCCGGCAAAGGCTTCGCGGAACCGCCCCGCCGCGCCGCCCTCGCCGGCGCTGCGCCCGGTCGGAAAGGTCGTGCCCCAGACCTGCGCCCGCTTCTCGCGGTCGAGATCATCGAAGAACTCGGTGAAGCCGGCCAGCAGGTCCGCCTTGGTGAACAGCGCATAGACCGGCACCCGGACCCCGAGCCGTTCCATGATCTCCTTGATGCGCTTGCGAATCGCCCGCGCGTGCGCCAGCCGTTCCGCTTCCGCCCCGACAATGTCGGGGATTGCAATCGCCACCAGCACGCCATTGAGCGGCTGACGCGTGCGCGTGCGCTTCAAGAGATCGAGGAAAGAATCCCAGCCCGCCCGATCGACCGCGGCATCCGAGTCCTGCGTCGTATAGCGCCCGGCAGTGTCGATCAGCACCGCCTCTTCGGTGAACCACCACTCGCAAAGCCGGGTCCCGCCAACTCCCCCGAGCGCCCCTTCGCCCATCTCCTGAGCCAGCGGGAATTTCAGCCCCGAGTTCAGCAGCGCCGTCGTCTTGCCCGCGCCCGGCGGCCCGATGATGACGTACCAGGGCTGCTCGTAGAGATAGCCGCGCCGGCCCTGAGCCTTCCGCAAAATCCCGAGCGCCCGGGCGAGCTTCTCCTTGACGGCAGCAACTTCCTCGGCGGATGCCGCGAGCGCGGGATCGACTTCCCCGGCCGTCACTCCTTGCTCGAGTGCCGCGTCCTTCTGCCGGCGCCTGGCATCGATCCAGAGATTGGCGATCAGCCAGACGATGACGATGATGGCGATGATCACCGCCCGCACCAGCGTCGGCCTCAAGGGTGGGGCCAGCGGGCCGAAGAACCACACCAGGGCCGCAAGCAGCGCCGCGCCGAGCGCCGTCAACAGCCAGCGCAGGCCCAGGGAGCCCACAGCGGGCGAGCCTTTAAGTGATGCCATCGCCCGCCCCTCAGCTCTGCCGGATCAGAACGATTTCGATTCGCCGGTTCCGGGCCCGCCCGGCTTCGGTGGTATTGGACGCGATCGGGTCGGCCTCCGCGAACCCCTTGGCGGTGATGCGCGAGGGGTCGCCGATCGTGTGCCCGAGGATCGCCGCGGCCGCTGCGGCACGGGCTTGGGAAAGCTGGTAGTTGGAGGGAAACTGCACGGTGTGGATCGGCTCGCTGTCGGTGTAGCCGCGAACTTCCACCTTGCCCGGATTGACCTTGAGCTCGGCCCCGATCCGCTCCAGCAACGGCACGAACCGGCTGCTCACGAGGGCGCTGCCGGAGGCGAACATCCCCTGGTTTTCGATCCGGACGATCGGCACCGCCTCGGTCCCCAGCACTTCAACCAGCCCGGCCTTGATCTCGGGGGCGAGGAAGCCACGCAGCGTTTCGAGAATTCCGGGTACCACGGGCGGCGGTGGTGGTGGCGGCGGTTTGACGACGGCTGCGCGCAGGATCGGCGGCATGGCTTGCGGCGGCGTCGCAAGCGCCGCCTGGAATGCCTGATCGGACGCGGCATTGATCGAGCGGCCGGCCCAGAACCAGACGCCGAGGATGATGCCAAGTCCCAGCACCGCCGCCACCCAGACCGGGAAGATCGCGCGCACCGGCCGATACGGTGCGTCCACCCCCTGCCAGCGCGGCGACAACTCGGGCGCGACCGCCGGGCGCGCCCGGACCAGAGTCGCATAAGTCTCTTCGCGCAGCCGCTCGAGCTCGCCCGAGCCGCGCTGGGACACGCGGTAGCGGCCCATGAAGCCGAGTGAGAGGCAGAGATACATCAGCTCCAGCACCGGCAGGAACCGGCCGGGGTTCTGGCGAACCTGCGCCAGGAGATCGAAGAACCGCTCCCCGCTCTGCACCTCCTGATGAAAGGTCGAGACCAGGGATCGTGTCGCCCAGGCTCCCTGGCTGCCCCAGGGCGTCGCCAGCACGACATCATCGATGCTGGCGCAGAGTGCGTAATGTGCCGGCCGGAGTTGCTCCATCGGCACTTCCGCCGCCCGCGCGGCCTGCTCGAAACCCCGCATCTCTCTCACGGTGCGGCCCAGAAGCTCTGCCGGATCAGGTTGCGAGAGGGTGTTCCTGAGCCGGCTCAGAAGCTGCAACAGCGGTGCGGCGGCGGCCAGCAACGCCGATCCGACAACCTCTATCCGCTCCGGCCCAGACGACGTCTGCGCTGG
>JBOHMK010000347.1:0-5029 GCA_050730115.1 Acetobacteraceae bacterium | reverse complement strand
ACGTGGTGGAGCTGCACATTCATCTGCATCAGCGCCTTCTGCATATGCTGAATGTGCGATGCGGCGTAGTCCAGCAGGCGGTCGCGCTGGCGCAAATAGGCACGCAATTCGGCGAGCTCGCCTTTGGGCCGGAAGCTGGCACGCAGCAGTCCATATTCGTGCAGCCGCCGCAGCCATTGGGCGTCGCTGACGTCGGTCTTTCGGCCCGGCACATGCTTGGCGTTCCGGGCGTTGACCAGAATCACCTCGAACCCACGCTGCTCGAGGACTTCAAAGGCCGGTATCCAGTAGACACTGGTCGACTCCATGGCAACCGTCCGCACACCGCAGCGATGGAACCAATCTGCCAGCGACTGTAGATCACCGGTGCGGGTTCCAAAGCTGCGTACCGGCTCGGCGTCGCGGTCCGGCGGTACCGCCGCGACGTGCATTCGCGAACCGATATCGATCGCCGCGGCATCGGAGTGGATGGGGGACAATGTCTCGCTCAGGGCGAAACCTCTTCGATTGGGCCATGGCACCTCCTCCTTTCAAGTGGAGGAGCTGGACCGCGCAGAAGACTCACTTTCCTGATCGGGATCGCCCCTACGGCGTCACCACTCCCACGTGCGTAACAGCCCATGGGCCACGTTTTTTTGCGGGGTTGACACCACCAAAAATTCATCGGCCGCTCTCCTCCAAGGGTCAGCTATCACAACCGTTTCTACCGCCACAGGAGGGCAGCCGCCGTAGACGGTTTTTTTTAAAGGCCTCCTGCGCCGCGGCATCTTTCTGCGGGTGATACGGCCGCGGCTGCAGCCGGGTCAGGTCCAGCCGATGCAATACCCGCCCTGCCGACCGCTCGTGCAGCCTGACCGACCAGCGGGCGGCAATCTCATCGCGCAGATCCGCGCAGCGGCAGCGGATCATCCCGTTGCGCTCCCGGTCCGGCCCCTCCAGTAGCATGACCCGCAGCTCTTCCATCTGCTCCTCGCTCAGCGCCGCCGGCCGGCCAGGACTGGTGCGCGAACGCAATCCGGCAATCCCTTCCTCGTTATACCGATGCACCCAGTCGCGCAGCGTCTGCCGGTCCAAGCCGTTAAGCCGCGCGGCTTCCGCGCGGGAATGGCCTTCCAGGATCAAGGCGATCGCCAGCCGGCGCCGCACCACCGCGCCATCGCGTATGCTCGCCGCAACCTCGCGCAGAGCGGCGGCAGAAAACCCGATTCGGCTGACCTCGATCGACTTGCCCATCTGCGTGACCTTGTGCGACTCGCCTCGGGCCCGACAGAATCGTACTCGGGCCGATTCGGGAATCCCCCCACTGAGTCAACCTTTCCGTCGGCTGGTATAAGATCACGAACTTCGGAATCGGGACACTGCGGAAGCGGGGCACTGGCGGTGAATATCTGCATGGTCGGCTACGGAATGATGGGCGTGTGGCATTCCGAAGCGCTCAAGCGAACGGATGCGGTTCTGCACACCGCAGTCGGCCGGCGCGCGGAGGCGGTTGCCGCATTCGCCGCACGGTTCGGCTATCGGCAATGGGGAACCTCTCTGGCCGAGGCATTGTCCGATCCCGACATCGATGTTGTCGTGCTGGCAACTCCGAGCGAACAGCACGAGGAGCAGGCGATTGCCTCTCTCGCCGCCGGCAAGCACACACTGATCGAGATTCCGATTGCGATGAGTCTCACCGGCGCCGAGCGGGTGGTGGCGGCGGGAGAGCAAAGCGGCAAGGTATACGGGCTCAGCCATCCGATGCGATTCCGCGCCGAGCGCGAGGCATTGCGGGCGCGGCTTCTGAACGGGGAAGAGAAGCTTCGCCACATCGCCGGGCGGTTCTTCATTCCGAGGCTCAAGAACATCGGTGCCACCGGCTATGTCCGGAGCTGGAGCGACAACATTCTCTGGCACCATTTCTGCCACTTCGTCGATCTCGGACTTTTCCTGTTCGGAACAACGAAGGTGCGGCGAGTGCAGAGCCATCTCGGAGCATGCCACGCAAAGACAGGGATCCCGATGGAGTGCGTGGTTCTCGTCGAAGCGGAAGATGACTCCACTCTGCTGGTGCATGGCTCGTACCATGCCTCGTTTCGCCTCTACGACAAGCTGATCGTGACCGATCGGGACAGCTATCTCTTCGACACGCTCGCGGCCACGCTCCGCACCGCCGCAGGCACGGTTGCGATCGAAAGCGAGCAGGAGAATGCCGCCCGGATCATCTTCGACTTCCTCGAGGCCGTGCGTCAGGGCAGGCCGCCGCGCGCTTCGGGTCCTTCCGTGCTGCCGGCCATGCGGGTTCTTGAGAGCGTGCAGGACGGCTGGGACAGACACTACGGCGCAGGCGCCATTCCCGGCCGGCCGCTTAAATGACGGCGCTCCGTTTCACGTCGCACGGAACGCTGTGACCGCCCCCTCGACCCGGATGCCAACCTCCTCGCCGATGCGCGGGCACATGTGCCCGGCGACGCGCGCCAGCAGTTCCGGGCACCCGGCAACCTCGGGAAGCACGAGCGAGACGCTGGCATCGTGCCCGTAATAGGTCACTCCGCTCACGCGCGCGCGGGCATCCGCGGACTCACCCACGGGGACGAGGCGGATCTGCTCCGGGCGCACCATGACTTCGACCGGGCCATCCGGCATCCCGGGCGCGAGCGCAAGCCGGCCGAGTCCGCATCTGACGGTGCCATTCACGGCGCTGCCGGCCAGCAGCACGGCTTCGCCGACGAAGCGGGCGAGTGCGGCATCGGTAGGGCGACGATAGAGCGTCTCGGGACAGGCCACCTGCGCAAGCCGGCCTGCACGCAGCACGGCAACCTCGTGACCCATCGAAAGGGCTTCCGGCTGATCGTGGGTGACGAGGAGCGCGGTCGTTCCGGCGGTCAGCAGCGCCGCGGCGACCGCCTGGCGGGTTTCGGTGCGCAGCGCCGGGTCGAGAGCCGCGAACGGTTCATCGAGCAGCACGAGTCGGGGCCTCGGGGCCAAAGCGCGGGCGAGCGCGACACGGCTTTGCTCGCCGCCGGAGAGTTCGTGCGGCGCACGTGGAGCGTAGGCAGCAGGCAGACCGGCAAGCTCCAGAAGTTCCTCGGCGCGGCGCCGAAGCCGCCTTTCCGAGCGCGGCAGCCCAAAGAGGACGTTGTCGGCCACTGACAAGTGCGGGAAGAGCGCGCCTTCCTGCGCCATGTAGCCGATCCGCCGACGCTCGGGGGGCAGATGCAGGCCGGGCCCGGAGGCGATCTCACCGCCGATCACGACCGTGCCGGCATCGGCGTGCTCGAAGCCGGCGATCAACCGCAACAGCGTCGTCTTGCCGCTACCCGAGGCGCCGAGGATGGCAACGAGGGCTCCGGCCGCGACCGAAAGATCGACACCGACGAGCACCTGATGGCTTTCGAAGGCCTTGGCGAGTCCCGCAATTTCGAGTCCGCCCACGGCTGGCCTCACCCTATTGCTGGAACAGCCGGGTGGCGCCGAAGCGGCGCGCGAGGAGCCAGGTGGAAAAGAGCGAGAGCAGCACCATCATCGCGGCGTAGGGCGCAGCGGCGGCGAAGGCGAGCGTGGAAGTATCGTCCCAGACTTGCATGGCAAGCGTGTTGGTTCCGATCGGGGCCAGCAACAGGGTCGCAGTGAGTTCGGTCACGATCGAAACGAAGACCAGGGCCGCGGCCGCGCCAAGACCCGGCCCGGCAAGGGGCAGCAGGATCCGCCAGGCAACGCGCATCCAGCCGAGCCCGAGCGAGCGCCCGACCTCTTCGAGTCTGCGCTCGGCTTGCGCCAGCGCTGCCCGGACACTGACCAGCGCCAGTGGCAGGAACAGGATCGCGTAGGCGACGATCAGGGTCAGGGCTGTCTGGTAGAGCGGCCGCACGGCGCGGATCGTGATCGTGATGAAGGCAAGGGCAATGACAATTCCGGGTACTCCCTGCCCGAGGTAAGCCGCGCGCTCCAATAATGTGACGAGGCGCCCTGGATAGCGCGTCGCGAGCAGGCCAAGCGGCAGAGCGACGACGACCGTGAGCGCCGCGCCGGCCAGCCCGAGCCATACCGAGGAGAGTGTTGCTTCGATCAGCCCCTCGAGCGAGACGGCCACCGGCGAGACGGCGGCGACACTGTGTCGGGTAAGCCAGTAGATGATCATGCCGACCGGCAGGCCAAGCGTGGCCAGCACCAGGAGCACGAAGAGGACGAATACGCCGAGGCGAGCCCGGCCGAGCGAAAGCCGCGTGAGCGGGCGCCGGACCCCTGGTCCGATACGCGCATAGCGTGCAAGCCCGCGAATGCGCAGCTCTGCAATCAGGCAGAAGAGACACAGCAGCAGCAACACCAAGGCAAGCAAAGCCTCGGCCGGGCCGTTGAACCCGGTGCTGTACTCGGCATAAAGCTCGGTGGTGAAGGTTCGAAAACGCAACAGCGCGAACGCCCCGAACTCGACCAGCACGTTGAGCGCCACCAGCAGCATGCCGCCGAGCAGCGCCGGGCGAAGCTGCGGCAGGACGACACGAATGAAGGCCCCGGCGACGCCCTGGCCGAGCGAGCGTGCGGTCTCTTCGAGCGCCGGATCCATGCCGCGGAGGCTCGCCGCGACCGGCAGATAGACGAGCGGGTAGTAAGAAGATGTCACGACGATCAAGGCGCCCGCGAAGCCCTCGAGGGCCGGGCTGATGGAGAGCCATGTATAGGAACTGATGAACGGGGGGATCGCGAGCGGCACCGCGGCCGCAACCGCAAGGAACCGCCGTGCCGGCAAATCCGTGCGCTCAACCAGCCAGGCTGCCGCTGTGCCGACGACTGCGGCGCTGATCGTTGCCGCCAGAACGAGGCCAATCGTGTTGATCAGCAGTTCCGCCACCAGCGGCCGCCACAAAAGTGCGACGGCTTCGTGCGGACCGATCCGGACGACCTCGAGCAGGACTTCCCCAACCGGCAGGACGACGATCAGCGGCCCCAGGCACGCTGCTGCCAGCAGCAAGAGCGGCGGGCGGCGGCGGACGAAGGGCCGGGAAAGGGGCGCGGCTATGACGGAGGCCGGCGCCTCCGGCATCAAATC
>JBOHMK010000346.1:0-10157 GCA_050730115.1 Acetobacteraceae bacterium | reverse complement strand
GGCGTGGGAGGCGCGGCGCTGCTTTTACGTCGATGATGTGCCGGCGGGCGACAAGCCCAAATATTACGTGCTGGAGATGTTTCCGTACCCGAGTGGAAAGATCCACATGGGGCACGTGCGCAACTACACGCTCGGCGATGTGGTGGCGCGCTACCAGCGGGCACGCGGCTTTTCAGTGCTGCACCCGATGGGATGGGATGCGTTTGGCCTCCCGGCCGGCAATGCGGCGCGGGAGCGCGGGATTCACCCGCGAGAATGGACCTACGCGAACATCGCGGCGATGCGGGCGGAGCTTCGCCGCATGGGCCTCTCGCTCGACTGGAGCCGCGAGTTCGCGACCTCGGACCCCGCCTATTACGGGCAGCAGCAGAAGCTGTTTCTCGCTCTGTTCGAGGCGGGGCTCGCCTATCGCAAAGAAAGTGCGGTCAACTGGGATCCGGTCGACGAGACCGTGCTCGCCAATGAGCAGGTGATCGACGGGCGCGGCTGGCGTTCGGGCGCGGTTGTAGAAAAACGCAGCCTGGCGCAGTGGTTTTTCCGCATCACCGAGTTTGCCCCGGAGCTGCTTGCGGCGCTCCCGCTGCTCGAGCGGTGGCCCGAGCGGGTGCGCACGATGCAGACCAGATGGATCGGGCAAAGCGAGGGCGCGCGGCTCAGGTTTCCGCTTGAGAGGCCGGAAGGCGGGATCTCCGAGATCGAGGTCTATACGACGCGGCCGGATACGATTTTCGGGATGTCGTTTTGTGCGCTCGCCCCCGATCATCCGTTGGCACTTCGGATCGCGGCCAGGGATCCGGCGGCCGCGCGGTTCATCGAGGAATGCAGCCGGGTCGGGACCAGCGAGGCGGCGATCGAGACCGCGGAAAAGCGCGGGTACGACACCGGTTTCAGCGTTGTTCACCCCTTCCTCGGAGGCGGGAAGCCGGTCTGGATCGCCAACTTCGTGCTGATGGAATACGGCACGGGGGCCATCTTCGGGTGCCCCGCGCATGACCAGCGGGACCTCGAATTCGCCCGCAAATACGGGCTGCCGGTGATGCCGGTGGTGCTGCCGGAGGGCGAGACGGAGGGGGCGTTCGCGATCGGGGAGGCGGCTTGGCTCGGGCCCGGCACGATGATCAACTCCGGCTTTCTCGACGGGCTTGCATGGCCGGAGGCCAAGCGGCGGATCATCGCGGAGCTGGAACGGCGAGGGTTGGGCCGCGGGGAAGTGAACTGGAGGCTGCGCGACTGGGGAGTGAGCCGGCAGCGCTACTGGGGCTGTCCGATTCCGATCATTCATTGTCCGGGCTGCGGGATCGTTGCCGTTCCGGAAAGTGATCTGCCGGTCCTGTTGCCCGAGGATGTGCGGTTTGATGCGGCCGGAAACCCGCTCGACGAGCACCCGAGCTGGAAGCGTGTGAGGTGTCCGCGCTGTGGTGGGCCGGGCCGGCGCGAGACCGACACGCTCGATACATTTGTTGACAGCGCCTGGTATTTTGCCCGGTTTTGCAGCCCCGGCGCGGCGGCGCCGGTGGATCGACGGGCGGTCGATCACTGGCTGCCGGTTGATCAGTATATCGGCGGGATTGAGCACGCGATCCTGCATCTGCTCTATGCGCGCTTTTTCACGAGGGCGATGCAGCGGGACGGGCTGGTATCGGTTGCGGAACCGTTCAGCGGGCTCTTCACGCAGGGCATGGTGACGCACCAGAGCTATCGCACGGCTGACGGAAGGTGGCTCTATCCCGAGGAAGTGGAACGGGGGGCGGATGGCACGGTCGTCGAACGGCAGACCGGAGAGGCGGTGACGGTCGGGCGGATCGAGGCGATGTCGAAGTCGCGGCGCAACACTGTCGATCCCGGGCAGATCATCTCCCGTTACGGCGCCGATACGGCCCGCTGGTTCATCCTCTCCGACAACCCGCCGGAGCGGGACATGGAATGGACTGAGGCGGGGGTGGCCGGGGCGCACCGGTTTCTGCAGCGGCTGCAGCGGCTGGCGCAGGGGATTGCCGCGGTGCCCGAGCCTGATGTTCCTGTTTTGTTCTCAGAGGCGGCGATTGCCCTTCGGCGGCAGACTCACCGGACGATTGCGAGTGTCACGGCGGCGTTCGAGGATTTGGCGTTCAACAGTGCGGTTGCGCGGCTTTACGAGTTGGCGCGGGGATTGTCTGAGGCCGAGGCGGCGAGCGGTGAACCCGGGGTCGCGGCGGCGCGTCGGGAAGGGATGAAGATTCTGCTTCGGCTGGCCGCGCCGATGGTTCCGCATCTCTCAGAGGAGCTTCATACGCGGCTGGATCCGGAAAATTTGTCTCTGGTGGCGGAGATGCCGTGGCCGGAAGCCGACCCGGCGCTGACGGCGCCGGAGAATGTGACGATTGCCGTTCAGGTTGGCGGGCGGCTCCGTGGAACGATTCTGGCGTCTCCCGGCGCGCCCGAGCCGGACGTTCTTGCCGCCGCGGCGGCAGAGCCGAACGTGGTGCGGGCTCTTGCCGGGCGGCGGATCGTGCGGCGGATTTACGTGCCGGACCGGGTTGTCAATTTCGTGGTTTCCGGGTGAGTCCGGCGATGGGTCGGCGGGCCCTCCTGGCAGCGCCGCTTTTTCTGCTCGGCGGATGCGGGTTTACGCCGGTTTACGCACCGGTTGGCTCGCTTTCTCCGTCATCGGACCTGGCCAAGGTGTTCGTGGCGGTGATCCCGAACCGGCAGGGGCAGGTGCTGCGCGAGGCCCTGCAGGTGCGCCTTGAAGGTTCGGGTGGGCACGCCGCGAGGACCTACACGCTTCGGGTCAATTACGGGATTTCGAGCGAATCGATCGGGATCAACCCGGACAGCAGCAGCAGCTTCACCCGATTCCGCGCCTCGGCCGACTGGAGCCTGTTTCCGCTGTTGCCTGGCGGTTCGCCACTGGCGACGGGGCGTGCGACGGCCCAGGACAGCTTCAGCGTGATCGTCAATCAGTATTTCTATTCCGATCTCACTACCTCCGCGGTCGATCGGCGGCTGGCGGACGAGATCGCCAATCAGATCGTGCTCAAGCTGGCGGCGTATTTTCGCAAGCAGGCCAAGTTGGCCGAACGGTGAAGCTCGCCCGCTCCAGGATTGCCGCTTTCCTCAAGGCGCCGGGGGCGGTGAAGGTGGTGCTGCTGTATGGCGGGGACGCCGGCCTGATCGGTGAGCGTGCGGGGCTGCTGATCCGCGCGGTTCTTGGCGCAGTGGACGACCCGTTCCGGCTGCTGGTGCTGAGGCGGGCGGACGATTTGCCGGGGGAGGCGGTGGCGATTGCGTTCGGCGGAGGACGCCGGGTGCTCCGGCTGGTGGATGCCGGCGAATCGGCACGTGATGCCGTGGCGGCGGTGCTGGACGGGGCGGGCGATGCGCTGGTTGTGCTGGAGGCGCTGAATCTCTTGCCCGGCCGCTCGAAGCTTCTCAAGCTGATCGAGGAGCACCCGAAGGCGGCGGCGATCGGCTGCTATCCGGAGGAGGGTGAGGCGCTGGCCGGGTCGGTCAAGGACTGGCTTGCCCGGGAAAACGTTGCGGTGGATGAGGAGGCGCTCTCGTGGCTGGTTTCGCGCCTCGGTGCCGACCGCGCGCTGAGCCGCGCGGAGGTCGGGAAACTGGCGCTCTATGTCGGCCCGGGCGGGAGGGTCACGCTGGCTGCCGCCGAGGCGGCGGTTGGCGACGTGGCCGAGCTTTCGCTCGACGATGCGCTGTTCGCGGCGACGGAAGGCGACGTTGCGCTCGCTGACCGCGCCCTCGAGCGGGCGCTTGCCGCGGGGGCGAGCCCGGTTGGCGTGATCCGGGCGGGGCTCGGGCATCTCGGGCGGTTGCAGCGAAAGGAACTGAGGCCGCCGCTTTCATTCCGCCGCCGGGAAAGTTTTGCGCGCGCGTTGAGGTTATGGCCGGAGGGCGCTCTGGTGGCCGAGCTCGAGGCGTTCTTCGCCGGTGAACGGGACGCCAAGCGCTCCGGCACGCCGGATGCGGTGTTGTGCCGGCACCTTGTTCTTGGCCTGGCCGCAAACGCCGCGCAACGCGGGCAAGAGATCCGCCTTTGACCCGCCCAATGGGACCTCGGGGGCCTGGGGCAGAGCCCCGCGTATCTACTCGCGCGTGAGGAGCTGAACCAGTCCGTCGAGCTGGTCGAGCGTGCGGTAATGGATGGCCAGCACGCCGCTTTTGCCGTCCGAGCGGAGGCCGACCCTGAGGCCCAATCGCTCGGTCAGCAGCCGTTCGACCGCTCTGGTTTCCGGATCCTGGCCCGTTGGTGTGGCCCGCGCGCGCCGTGGCTGGAGCAGGGCTTCCGTTTGGCGGACGTTGAGGCCGCGGGCGATGACCGTGCGGGCGATCGCCGCCGGATCGGGCTGGCCGATCAAGAGGCGCGCGTGCCCGGGCGAGAGGGTACCGTTGCGGACGTCGGCCTGGACGGGTTTCGGCAGGTTGAGGAGACGGAGCGTGTTGGCGATGTGACTGCGCGACTTGCCGACGGCCTCGGCGAGGGCCTCCTGGTGCAGCCCGAATTCGTCGATCAGGCGCTGGTAGCCCTCGGCTTCCTCGATCGCGTTGAGGTCTTGTCGCTGCAGGTTCTCGACCAGGGCGGCGGAGAGTGCATCTGCATCTCCGAGCGGCCGGACCAGGGCGGGTACCTCGGCGAGGCCGGCGGCGGCGGCGGCGCGCCAGCGGCGCTCTCCGGCGATGATCTGGAAGCGCCGATCATCGGCGGGATGGGGACGGGCGAGGATCGGCTGGAGGATACCGCGTGCCTTGACCGATTCGACCAGTTCCGCCATGGCCGGTTCGTTGATGGCGGTGCGTGGCTGGAACGGGCCGGGCTCGAGGCGTTCGATTGGCAGCGACTGCACGCCGCCCGTCTCCGGGGCGGCGGGTTGGGCGGCTTCGCCCATCAGGGCGGCGAGGCCGCGGCCGAGGCGGGGCGGGGATTTCGTGCTCATGGTGGGACGGTCCTCGGTTCGCGTTCGCGTTGCAGCATTTCCCCGGCGAGCTTCACATAGGCTTGCGCGCCGGGGGAACGGAAATCGTAGAGCAGCACGGGTTTACCGTGGCTTGGGGCTTCGGTGATCCGGATGTTGCGGGGGATCACGGTCTCATAGACCTGGGTTCCGAAAAATCCCCTGGCGTCGGCGGCGACCAGTTCGGAGAGGTTGTTCCGGCGATCGAACATGGTGAGCACGATGCCCTGGAGCCTGAGGCCGGCGTTGAAGCCGCGGCGGACCATGCCGATCGTGCGGATGATCTGGCGGATGCCTTCGAGGGCGAGGAATTCGCATTGCAGCGGCACCAGCACGGCGTCGGCGCCGACGAGGGCGTTGAGCGTGAGCAGGTTGAGGCCGGGTGGGCAGTCGATCAGCACGAATTCGGGTGTGATGAGGCCGGCCAACGCCTCGCGGAGGCGGAATTCGCGGCGGGGCAGGCCGACCAGTTCGATTTCCGCGCCGGCGAGATCGTCTTCGGCGGGAATGAGCGTCAGGTTCGGAATGCCGGTCGGTTTGGCGAGCGATTCGGCGGCGTCGTTCCCGAGCAGGAGGGCGTAGCTGCCGTGGGTGCGCTGCTGGCGGGGCATTCCGAGGCCGGTCGAGGCGTTGCCCTGCGGGTCGAGGTCGATCAGCAAGATGCGCTCGCCGGCGGCTGCGAGCGCGGTCGCGAGATTGATTGCGGTCGTGGTCTTGCCGACGCCGCCTTTCTGGTTGGCGATGGCGATCACCCGGAAGGGGCGGGTCGGAGAGGCCTCGGGTTCAGGGGATCGCTCGGACACGCCTGATCTCGCTCACTCTGAGCAGGGACGCCGCCGGATCGGTGCGACTCGGGAACCGCTCGACATGCATCTGCCACTCTCGGGATGCTGCCGTCAATTCGGCTTCGGCGTTCTTGCCTTTCGGGAAGAGTGCCAACCCGTCGGGTGCAAGGAGTGGCTGCGCGAGGGCGAGGAGCGCGGGGAGCGGCGCCAGGGCGCGGGCGGTGAGCAGTCTGGTCGGGGCGATTTTGGCGCGCGCGATCTCGAGGTTCAGCACCTGAAGTTCGGTTCCGGTCACTCTTGCGGCCTCGGCCAGAAAGGCCGCCTTGCGCTGATCTGCTTCGATGAGGGTGAAGGGGATACCGGTTGCGATCGCGAGCACGAGGCCGGGAAAACCGGCCCCCGAACCGAGATCGATCGCTTGCGTGAGCGGGTCAGGCAGCAAGGCGATGAGCTGCAACGAGTCGGCGATGTGGCGCGACCAGAGATTCGGCAGTTGTTGCCGGGAGACGAGATTGATCCGCTGGTTCCAGAGAGCCAGAAGATCGACGAAAGAGTCCAGGCGGCGAATTATGAGGGATGGAAGGGAAAAATCGGCAATGCATTGATCTCGCTCATGTTTCACGTGAAACATTGGGCCGGATCGGATCTAAACCGCGGGGCGGCGGGTGCTGCTCTTGGCGAGAAACGCCGTTAAAGCTGCGAGCGCCGCAGGCGTCATCCCCGGGATGCGTGACGCGGCACCGAGCGAGGCGGGCCGGACCTGTTCGAGCTTGCCGGTCAATTCTGCGGACAACCCGCCGACCCGACGATAATCGAGGCCTTCCGGCAGGCGCACTTGCTCGGCCCGTCGGAAGGACGCGATCTCCGCTGTCTGGTGCCGCAGATAGCCGGCATAGAGGGCATCCGCGGCAAGCGTCGCCAGGACCCTCGGAGACCGGGCCCTCTCGGGCATTTCCCGGGCGGCGGCGAGCTCCGCGAGGTGAGCACGAAAGCCGGCGGCTCGGGCGGCCCCGACGATCCCCCAGGACATTCCGAGTTCGGTCAACCTGAGATCGGCGTTGTCGGCGCGGAGAGAGAGCCGGTACTCGGCGCGGGAGGTGAACATCCGATAGGGCTCGGTCACACCCTGGGTGACCAGATCGTCGATCAGGACGCCGATGTAAGAGCCCGCGCGATCGAGGCCGACCGGCTCGCCTCCCCCCGCCCGGCGGGCCGCGTTGAGGCCGGCGAGCAGGCCCTGGGCCGCCGCCTCTTCATAGCCCGTGGTGCCGTTGATCTGTCCCGCGAGAAAGAGGCCGGGGACGGATTTGAGCTCGAGGGTCGGGAACAGCGAACGCGGATCGACATAGTCGTATTCGACGGCATACCCGGGGCGGACCATGCGCGCCCGGGCAAGCCCCGGGACGGTTTGCAGCAGGGCTGACTGAACCGATGCCGGCAGGCTGGTCGAGAGCCCGTTGGGATAGACGATCGGATCATCGAGCCCTTCGGGCTCGAGGAAGATGTGATGCCGTTCCCGATCGGCGAAGCGCACCACCTTGTCCTCGATCGAGGGGCAGTAGCGTGGGCCCGGCCCCGAAATTCGCCCGCCATAGACGGCGGAGAGAGAGAGATTTGCGCGCACGATCGCGTGCGTCTCCGGCGTGGTGGCGGTGAGCCTGCACTCGATCTGCGGATTGCGGATCCGTTCGGTCAGCGCACTGAACGGCTCGGGAGGATCATCGCCCGGGTCGGGTGCCAGCGCCTCCCAGTCGATGCTGTCACGCGCCAGGCGCGGGGGCGTGCCGGTTTTCAGCCGCCCGAGCCTGAGGCCGAGGCGCGAGAGCGCGCGGGCGAGACCGAGAGCGGGCTTTTCGCCGATGCGTCCGGCCGGCGTCGATTCGATACCAATATGGATGATCCCGCGGAGAAAGGTTCCCGTGGTGAGTACGGCCGCGCCAGCGGAGACACGCGCTCCGTCGTCCAGGATGACCGCGGCGAGCCGGCCGTCGGGTGCACGCTCGAGATCTTCGACCGAGTGAGCGCAGAGCGAGAGGTTCGGGGTCGCCTGCAGCAATTCCTGCATGGCGCGGCGGTAGAGCCCGCGGTCGGCCTGCGCACGCGGCCCGCGGACGGCAGGCCCCTTGCTGCGGTTGAGCAATTTGAAGTGGATACCGGCCCGGTCGGCGGCCACTCCCATCAGCCCGTCGAGCGCATCGATCTCGCGCACGAGATGGCCCTTGCCGATCCCGCCAATCGAAGGATTGCAGGACATCTCTCCGATTTTTCCGAGATCCTGGGTGACGAGAAGGGTCGCCGCGCCGGCTCGGGCGGCGGCGGCTGCGGCTTCCGAGCCGGCGTGCCCACCGCCGATGACGACGACATCGAAATGTTCTGCCGCCGATACCATCATCACTTGCCGATGCAGAAAGAGGAAAAAATCCGCTCGAGGACGTCTTCGACACCGACCGCGCCGGTGATGCGGCCGAGTGAGGCGAGGGCGCGGCGCAGCTCTTCGGCCCGGAGTTCCGGGAGGGGGGTGGAGGAGGCAGCGGCGAGCGCGGTCTCTGTCTCGATCAGCGCCGAGCGGTGGCGGGCGCGGGTGAGCGGCGGCGGGCCGTCGTTTCGGGTGAGATCGCCGGCGAGGCGGGCGAGGCGGGCGCGCAACTCGGAGAGGCCGGCGCCGGTGAGCGCGCTGACGGCGAGTTCGATTCCCGCCGGCGGCGGAGCGAGATCGCACTTATTGGCGAGCGGGAGGACCGGGGCGGCGACGTCGAAGGCGAAGGGAACGGGTGCCGTGGCGTCGGTGACGGCCACGACGAGGTCGGCATGTTCGAGGCGGGCGCGGGCGCGGCGCACGCCTTCGGCCTCGACCGGGTCGGCCGATTCGCGGAGGCCGGCGGTATCGATAAGGGTGAACGGAACGCCGCCGAGCACGATCCGGGCCTCCAGCGGGTCGCGGGTAGTGCCCGGGGTCGGCGCGGTGATGGCGAGGTCGCGGCCGGACAAGGCATTGACGAGGCTCGATTTTCCGACATTTGGCGGGCCTGCGACCACGACCGTCAGTCCGTCGCGGAGGCGCTCGCCGCGGCGCTCATCGGCGAGGTGGGCGGAGATCTCCGCGCGCAGACTCGCGATCGCGGCTTGGTTCTCCGGCTCGGGGACGCCTTCATCCGGAAAATCGATGGCGGCCTCGGCATCGGCGAGCAAGGCAAGGATCTGGCCGGCCCAGCGGCGATAGAGCACGCCGAGGTTCCCTTCGAGTTGGGCCAGCGCCTGGCGGCGCTGGGCGCTTGATTCGGCGTCGACGAGATCGGCCACCGCCTCCGCCTGGAGCAAGTCCATCCGGCCGTTGAGAAAGGCGCGGCGAGTGAACTCGCCGGGCTCGGCGGGGCTCGCGCCGAGCGTGACGAGCGCCGAGGCGACCCCTTCAAGGACGGCGTGGCCGCCGTGCAGATGAAGCTCGGCGCAATCCTCGCCGGTATAGCTCGCGGGTGCGGGGAACCAGAGGACGATGGCGCGATCGAGCTTTTCCCCGCTTTCAGGGGCGCGGAGCGTGCGAAGGCTGGCGAGGCGCGGCGGCGGCAGGCGCCCGGAAAGGGCCTCGAGGAGCGGGCGGGAGAGCGGGCCGGAGAGACGGAGGACGGTGAGCGCCGCCCGCCCCGCCCCACTCGCCGCGGCGAAGATGGTGCGCGCGGTGGGTGACGCGGGGACACGTTGCAGCGGTTGGGTGGCGATTTCATTCATGGCGTCAATGGGGCGTCGGTCGGAGGCGTTGATAGCCGAGATGCGGACAAATGTCGCTTGGCGGGGCGGCGCGGTACTGGATCAGCATCATAATCGAGACGAATTCCTCCCCCTCCCACCCACGCGTTGCGGTGCGGGAGGCGTGGAGGCAACGCTCCGGAAGGCGAGGAAGCCAGTTTCGAGAACGCATTGATCAACGTGGTGAAGCGCCGCGTTCCCATCCGCACCGAAGGGTTTTGTCGCTCGGCGTAGCTGGTGCTGATGCGCCTCGGATCCGGACGGCCGGTGACCGGCCGCTTATCGAAAGGGATGCGTTCAGTGGGTCCGTGGCGGCGCGACGCGCGCATGCCAACGGCGCAGCGGGGCGTACGCAAAGAGGACCTTCATCTCGCGTTTCGCATCAAAATCGAGGTGCAGAGCGGGATTTTTATGCTGGTCAGGGACTGTGATGAGTTCGTGCATCGGCGTAAGTGGCAGATTGAGCGGGTGGTTCGTTTGAAGGATCAGGGCGTCGCCATTCAAGGTGATCGCATCATCACCACGTCTGATACAACTCCTGGGGAAGCAGCGTGCGTTGCTGCGAAGTTGAGGAGGCGTTGGTGTTCGGGTGATGGCGAGGGACGCTGACACGGAAGACGGTGTGCGGCATTCGTGACGAGATCTCCCTTCGGGATTGGGATTGCTTCGTCGTGGCGCG
>JBOHMK010000345.1:0-3626 GCA_050730115.1 Acetobacteraceae bacterium | reverse complement strand
GACCAACGGCCGGTTCCGTTTCGGCCGCGCCGTTGCCAACCGCCTTGGCGGGGAACTCGCACGGATGATGCAGCGCGATCGGGTGGGTCTGGCACTCACTCCCTCGCGCCGCACCGCTCCGGCGGTGGTCGCGGCGTTCCGCGAGGCACTCGGCCCGCTCGGCGGCTATGTATGGGATGGTGACGGGGAAAACCCCTATTTCGGGCTGCTTGGCTTGGCGGATGCGATCGTGGTGACCATCGATTCGGTCTCGATGATCTCGGAGGCGGTGGCCACCGCCCGACCGGTCATGTTAGCCCGTCTGCCCGGCCGCTCGCGGCGCAACTGCCTGTTCGTTGCCGGGCTCGAGACTTCGGGGCGGGTCAGACGGTTCACCGGGCGGCTGGAGAGCTGGCCGGTCGTGCCGGTTGACGACACTGCCGAGGCGGCCTGGGAGATGCGCCGGCGGCTTGATATCGGATGAAACGGAGGCAGGATGCTGGAGATTGAAACGTTCGATCAGCGGCGCGGCGGCAATGTCATCTACAAGGCGCTCGCCCATCCGCTCGCCGCGGAAGCCGTGGCCACGCTCTACGCGCGACTTGCCGCACATGCCCCGGTTGCGTTGTTCGATCCGAACGGCATCGCACCGGCGCTGCTCGCATTGCACCCCGCGATGCCGCCGCGCGTTGGCATCTACGTTCAGGACGTGCGCGAAATCGGCCAAATGCGCGCAGGAAGTTCCTGCCGACAGCTTTCCGAGCTGCCCGAGTCGGGCGCCCGCTCCGTGCTGATCGTCGCCTTCGATACCGAGAGGATCGAACCACGGATCGCCGCGTTCGCGCCAAGTGGCGCGGAAATCGTGAGCCTCGATGCAGTGCGCCTGCCGGAGGCGATGCTCGGCAACCGGCGGCGGACGCTCGATCCGTTGAACTACGCAACGAACTATGCGTTTTTCCGCGATGCGGAGGGGCTGGCGACCCGGCTCGTCACAGCCAATTACTGGGCGGGATACGGAGCGCACGAAGTGAGGCTTTGGCTGCGCCTGTTCGGCGCCGGGGGCGAAGTGCTGGCAAGCTGGGAAGAAGCCGCCCCGGCCGGCTTCGGCGGCATTGTCATCGACAGTCGCGCGGTGCGCACGCGCTTCGGGCTTGGCCCCTTCACCGGGCAGCTTTTTTTGCACGTGATCGGCGTCGCCGGGCATGACATCGTCAAATACGCGCTGGATACCTTTTCGGTGAACGGCAATGCGCCGCCGGTTCTTTCCTGCACGCACGACGCCAACGCCTGGCCGGCCAACCGCTATGCAGGGCTGCCGGCGCCTCGGGCCGACGAGAAGGTGCTGCTCTGGCTGCAGAACAGCCACGCCGCACCAATTCCCGCGGGCAGCATCACGCTCGACCGGATGGGCGCCGAGCAGCCGACTGCCCTGGCGGAGTCGCTTCCCGGTTACGCAACGCTTGCCCTCGACGTCGGAAGGCTCCTGCCGGCTGTGCATTGGCCGGCGCAGATCGAGGTGCGCGCCGGGCGGCATGTCGTGCGACCGCGCTATGAGGTAGTTCGCGACGGCCGGGCGCGTATCGCACACGTGAACGTGGAACGCTCCGATCTCCAACCGGATCCAGCCATCCGCACTCTCTCGAACCTTCTCGGGCGCGGCTTTCTGCTGCCGTTCCCCGTGCTCGCGCGGCGCGATTTCCGCACCCTCGTGCAGCCGAACCCGATGGCCGAGAGCCAGCAGACATTGCCGCTCCGTCTCGATGTGTTCGACAGTCGGGGCGCGCTGATCGCGGCGCGTTTCCTGGGTAACTTGCCGCGGCAGCACGATGTCGCAATTGATCTCGATGCGATGCTGCCCGATGGCGCCCTCGTCGATGCGGGGGGCCATGCCGACCTCGTCTATGATTTTCGCGAAGGAGGCGAGGCAGACGGGTGGATGCACGCGTTGATGCGCTATGAACACAGGCTATCCGGCCATGCCGCGGAGACCAGCTTCGGCTCGCATATTTTCAATACGTTGATGACGTGGAAGGACGAGCCGCAGTCTTATGCCGGGCGGCCACCCGGGCTTTCCACACGGCTGTTCCTGAAGCTTGGCGAAGGCGGGCGAAGGAGCTTTGCTGTTCTCATCTACCCGGCCTCCGCACCCTGGCGGGAGCGTTCGGACACGGAGCTTCTGCTGCATGACGCGAGCGGGAAGAAGATCGCCGAAGAGCGGATCGCGATCGCGTGTTCAGGCTCGATGCGGATCCTCCCTGATGAGATTTTCCCGCGAGCCGCCCTGGGTGCTGCCGGTCCGGCGGGTTACGTGCTGGTGCGCGATGCCACCTGCCGCCTGTTCGGCTACCACGGCCTCCTGGGCGATGGCGGCGCGTTCTCGCTAGACCACATGTTCGGGTTTTGAGATTCTGGCCTGCGCGATCAGCGGAGGAAGACCAGCCAGACGAAAAAGAAGATAGTGCCCCAGAGGAGAAGCCCGACGAGGGCCGAGATGAGAATGCCGCGCGCTGGGCCGAGCGCATCCTCCGTTTCCATCCGCCAGCTCACCATTTCGCGAGGCGCACGACCTCGCGCCGCCGTCCGTGGTGGCGCTGAACCGTTCTGAGCCTGCCCCGCTGGATACATTGCTCACGATCGCGTGATTACGACGATCCCCTTTCGGTACCGACCACGGTCGAAAGATAGCAGCCAGAGGTTGTGGCGTCTATCCCAAGAGGTGAATTTTTGGCAAGTGCGGACCGCCCGTGCGCCCCGCCCCCGCGGGCGCCTGTAGTCAGCCTGGCGAACGAGAAATGCTGCCGAGAATGCCTCCGCGATCGGCCGCCGCCGCTCGGTCTGCCGAGGCCTTTGCGTCGGCCGGGTTGTCACGACAAATTCGGGGGCCACTTCAGCGCGCCCTGTTGGGCGACATAGGAAACTGGACCCTTTCCGACATTGAAAACTGGCCCCTTGGACTGGGGATTTGGTTTGCGTGGGTGCGGGTCGTCCCCGGAGTCCACAGAGGGGACCCGCGCCTCGCGGAGCGACTGCAAGGAGTCTGGTGGAACGAGGCGCCGGGGGGTTGCTGGGGACTCCGGGGACGACTGGCGAGAGTTGGAGTGCTGCGGTTGGGAATCGCTCGCTCCGTCATCGCCGGGGTAAACCTGTGCGAAGCCACGTGGCGGTTCGATGGCGCAGATCTCGTTGAGGTCGAGACCGACGATGGCTTGCGGCGCCTCGCCGGTGGCGGTGTCGCGGAACGGTTCGAGCAAGGCATCGAACCACTGGGCGTATTCGGCCTGCAGGGCGACGAGCTCGGCCACGGCGTCATGCCATCGTTGCCGCCGGCTGCGGCGATCGGCGGGCTTCGGGTAGCGGATGACGGGAGCGTGGGCATGACGTTCTCGATAGCGCGCCTGGCGTTCGGCGCCGCTGAGCGGCTGGCTGCCCTGCGGCTTGCGTCCCCTGGCCATGGCTGCCGAGTTTCGTCACGTAACGGAAATCGCCGCCGGTTCGGCGGTCGGCTGCGACGCCTCGAGAGCCGGCTTGAGCAGGCCGGAGCGCCGCTTCTCGCACAGCCGATAGGAGTCACAGCGAATCGTGATCACGCAGCTATGGTGCAGCAAGCGGTCGAGAATAGCGGTCGCGACCACGGCATCGTTGAATAC
>JBOHMK010000344.1:0-4105 GCA_050730115.1 Acetobacteraceae bacterium | reverse complement strand
TGCCACGGTCCTGCTCGCGACGCACCAGAGCGATGACGTCTTCAGCGGTTAGCGGCTCGAAATACAGCCGATCGGACGTATCGTAGTCGGTGCTGACGGTTTCCGGGTTGCAGTTGACCATGATGGTCTCGATACCGGCATCCTTCAGCGCGTACGCGGCGTGGACGCAGCAGTAATCGAACTCGATGCCCTGGCCGATGCGATTCGGCCCACCGCCCAGGATCATCACCTTGCGCCGATCGGTGGGATCGGATTCGCAGTGCGGCACGCCGTAGCCGCCTTCGTAGGTGGAATACATGTACGGCGTCGCGGAGGCGAATTCGGCGGCGCAAGTGTCGATGCGCTTATAGACGGGATGCACGCCAAGCCGTGCGCGGTGCCTGGCTACATCTGGCACGGTGCGGGCGGTCAGTTCGGCCAGGCGATGATCGGAGAAGCCCAGCGCCTTCAGGCGGCGGAACGCGCCGGCATCCGCCGGCAGGCCGTGCGCGGCGACATTGCGTTCCGCATCGACGATACGGGCCAGTTCGCGCAGGAACCAGGGATCGAATTTCGACGCGTTATGTATGGCTTCGACGCCGAGCCCGGCGCGCAGGGCCTGCGCGGCCATCAGCAGCCGGTCGGGGCGCGGCGTGGACAGCGCGGCACGGAACGCATCGAGGCCGTCGCCGGGTTGCTCGATTTCGTCCAGGCCATTCAGGCCGGTTTCCATGCTGCGCAGGCCCTTTTGCAGCGCCTCGGCGAAGCTGCGGCCGATCGCCATGGCCTCGCCGACCGATTTCATGGACGTTGTCAGCAGCGGCGGGGTGCCGGGGAATTTTTCGAAGGTGAATCGCGGCAGCTTGACGACGATGTAATCGAGCGTCGGCTCGAAGCTCGCCGGGGTGCTGCGGGTGATGTCATTCGTCAGTTCGTCCAGCGTGTAGCCGACGGCAAGCTTCGCCGCCACCTTGGCGATCGGAAAGCCGGTCGCCTTCGAGGCCAGCGCGGACGAGCGCGAGACGCGGGGGTTCATTTCGATAATCACCATCCGGCCGTCTCGCGGATCGATTGCGAACTGCACGTTCGAGCCCCCGGTATCGACGCCGATTGCGCGCAAGCAGGCGATCGAGGCGTCGCGCATGCGCTGGTATTCCTTGTCGGTGAGGGTCAGCGCCGGCGCGACCGTCACGGAATCGCCGGTGTGCACGCCCATCGGATCGACATTCTCGATCGAGCAGACGATGATGCAGTTATCGGCGCGATCGCGCACGACCTCCATCTCGAACTCCTTCCACCCGATCACGCTTTCCTCGACCAGCACTTCGATGATCGGCGATGCGTCGAGGCCACCCTCGACAATTGCATTGAACTCCTCGCGGTTGTACGCAATGCCGCCGCCGGTGCCGCCGAGCGTGAAGCTCGGGCGGATGACCGCCGGCAGGCCGATCGTTGCGAGCGCTCTCCGGGCATCCTCGACGGAATGCGCAATCGCGCTCCGCGGACACTCGAGCCCGATCGCCGTCATCGTCTCACGGAATTTTTGCCGATCCTCGGCGCGCTCGATCACCTCCTCCGTCGCACCGATCAGCTCCACGCTGTAGCGCGCGAGCACGCCGCTCTTCGCCAGCGCGATCGCGGCGTTGAGCGCGGTCTGCCCGCCCATCGTCGGCAGCAATGCGTCCGGCTGTTCGCGGGCGATAATCCGTTCGATGATCCCGGAGGTGATCGGTTCGATGTAGGTCGCGTCCGCGAGCCCTGGATCCGTCATGATGGTCGCCGGATTGGAATTCACCAGCACCACCCGGAAGCCTTCCTCGCGGAGCGCCTTGCAGGCCTGGGCACCGGAATAGTCGAACTCGCACGCCTGGCCGATGACGATCGGCCCGGCACCGATGATCAGGATGGTTTCGAGATCAGCGCGGCGCGGCATTTGAGCGTTCGATCATCTCGACGAAGCGGCGGAAGAGGTAATGTGCGTCGCTCGGCCCGGGGCTTGCCTCGGGATGATACTGCACCGAGAAAACAGGGCGGTCGGTGCAGGCGAAGCCCTCGTTGGTGCCGTCGAACAGGCTGACGTGCGTCACGCGGAGCGTTGGCGGCAGGCTCGCCGGATCGACGGCGAAACCGTGATTCTGGCTGGTGATCTCGACCTTTCCGCTATCCAGATCCTTGACCGGCTGGTTGGCGCCGCGATGCCCGCGGGCCATCTTGAAGGTGCGCCCGCCGAACGCCAGCGCCAGCAACTGATGGCCGAGGCAGATGCCGAAGATGGGCATTCCGGCGGCCAGCACCTCGCGAATCGCAGGCACTGCATAGAGAGCGGTGGCGGCGGGATCTCCCGGCCCATTGGAGAGAAAGACGCCGTCCGGGCGATGCCTGAGGATCTCCGCGGCGCTCGCGGTGGCGGGCACCACGGTCACGCGGCAGCCGGCCGAGGCGAGCGAGCGCAGGATATTGCGCTTGGCCCCGTAATCGACCGCGACCACGTGATGCCTCGGTCGGTTCTGGCGCCCGAAGCCCTCCGGCCACGCCCATCTGGTGGTATCCCACTCGTAGGCCTGAGTGCAGGAGACTTCGCGTGCCAGGTCCATGCCCTCGAGCCCGGGCCAGGCGGCGGCCGTCGCGCTGAGTTCTGCGAGATCGAAGCGCCCGTCCGCCGGGTAGGCGAGCACGCCCGAGGGCGCGCCGTGATCGCGGATGCGGATCGTGAGCGCCCGCGTATCCAACCCCGAAATCCCCGGCACGGCATGCACCCGGAGCCACTCCTCGAGTGGCAGGCGCGCCCGCCAGTTCGAGGGTTCGGTCAGATCCTGGCGCACGATCAGCCCGCGGGCCGAAGGATTGGTAGACTCGACGTCCTCCGGGTTCGCTCCGACATTGCCGATGTGGGGAAAAGTGAAGGTGATGATCTGGCCGGCGTAAGAAGGGTCGGTCAGGGTCTCCTGGTAGCCGCTCATGGCGGTTACGAAGCAGACTTCGCCGACCGCCACCTTCCCGGTCGGGCTGAAGGCCCCGAAGCCGCGCCCCCAGAACACCGTCCCATCCGCCAGCACCAGCGCAGCCGTCGCGCCGGGCGGCGGAGCGTCGGATTCCAGTTTGGCGGCCGGTGCGGACCCGGGCAGTTCGCCGAGCGAAAGGCCGGTCGCCGCAATCAGCTTTGGCCAGTGACGGGTCGGGATCGCCCGGGCCTGGCGCCATTTGCGCACGGCATCGGCGGAAACCCCGGTGAGTAGGGCCGCAGATTCGAGCCCACCGACTCGCTGGATGACATCATCGACGGAGAGAGTCATGCGGCGGAAATACGGGAAGTTCTTTCCGCCCGCAAGGATGCCATCTGGGTCTGGAAATTTCTTCCTGAGTCGTCGTCGCCTGCCGACACGGCAATGCGCCATAGTATAGGGGCAAAGGGGAGAGTCGGATGGCACTGCGCGAGTCCTTCACCGAGGCACTGAAGGCGGCAATGAAGAGAGGCGAGAAGGACCGCACCTCCACCCTCAGGATGATTCTGGCCGGACTCAAGGACGTTGACATCGCGGCGCGGCCGAAGCCCCCCGTGCCCGACGCCGACATCCTCGCCATGCTGCGCCGCATGGTGAAGGCGCGCCAAGAAGCGGCGGCCCTCTACCGACAGGGTAACCGGCCCGATCTCGTCGATAAAGAAACTTCTGAAATAAAAGTGATAGAGGAGTTTCTTCCACCTGCAATGAACGCCGACGAGCTGGCGAGCGCGGTCGATAAGGCGCTTGCGGAGAGCGGCGCCGCGGGCCCGAAGGACACTGGCTTGGTGATGGCGGCGCTGAAACGCGCCTATCCGGGCCGGATCGACCTGGCGCGGGCCGCTGAGCTTCTGAAGACGCGGCTCAAGCCCTGATGCAACTTCCCCCGCCGTTTCTTGAAGAGCTGCGTTCCCGGACCCCGCTCGCCGAGCTGATCGGCGGCCGCGTCCGGCTCAGCCGCTCCGGCCGCCAATGGAAGGGCTGTTGCCCGTTCCACGACGAAAAGACTCCAAGCTTCCAGGTTTATGACGATCATTTCCATTGCTACGGCTGCGGCGCGCACGGGGATGCGATCAGCTTTGTGATGCAGCGCCAGGGGCTCGGCTTCATGGAGGCGGTGACGGAAC
>JBOHMK010000343.1:0-9882 GCA_050730115.1 Acetobacteraceae bacterium | reverse complement strand
GGCCAGGCCTGCGTCGCTCCTGGCATGGCCAAGGCGACCTTCGGGACCGGTGCATTCCTGTTGCTGAACACCGGCGCCGCCCCGATTGCCTCCAGGAACCGGCTGCTTTCAACCGTTGCCTGGCAGCTTGCAGGCCGTCGCACCTATGCCCTCGAAGGGGCCATCTTCAACGCCGGAACCACGGTGCAATGGCTGCGGGACGAACTCCTCGTGATCGAGACGGCCGCCGATGCCGGCCGTCTCGCCGCCGTCGCACCCGCCGATTCCGGGGTCCATTTCGTGCCCGCCTTCACCGGCCTCGGCGCGCCCTGGTGGGATCCGGAGGCACGCGCCGCACTCTTCGGCATCACCCGCGCGACCGGCGCGGCCGAAATCGCCCGGGCCGCACTCGAAAGCGTCGGCTTCCAGACCGCCGATCTGCTGGCCGCGATGGCTGCGGATCTGGGAGCGCGGCCCGAGACGGTGCTGCGCGTCGATGGCGGCATGGCCGCCTCGGACTGGACCATGCAATTCCTGGCCGACATCACCGGGGCGCCGGTCGATCGCCCGGCAGTCACCGAAACAACCGCCCGAGGTGCGGCCTATCTTGCCGGCCTTTCGGCCGGCCTCTGCCCCGAGCCCGCCGAGTTCGCGGCCAGTTGGAAACCGGAACGCCGCTTTGCGCCGGCAATGCCGGAGGAGGAGCGGAACCGGCTGCTGGCGCTCTGGCATGACGCTGTCGCGCGCGTGCGAAATCAAGAGTGGGGTCGTGCTTGAGTGGCATCGCAAAGCGATCCCAGGCGCAGGTGAAGATCGTGTCCCTTGGCGTAGTGTAAGAGCGGCGTCGGACGCCGCGCTTTCTGCTCGCACGCCATCGCCAGGGCAAGGGATCCGCCCGTGACCCCCAATGGGACCTCGGAGGCCTGAGGCCCCAGACCCCCGCACTTCAAAAGAAGAGATTCCAAAGGCCTGCCTTTGGCCGCGTGCGGGGCAAAGCTCCGCATATTTTCCTGGCGAAAGCCGCGATCCCGTTTTTCAGCAAAGTGCTGGCGGCGCGGCCCGGGCTTGCCCGGCGGCACCGTTGCCGGGAACATGGCGTATCCCATGGGCTGGAGGCGTGCCACGTATGCAGATCCGTTTTGACGGCCAGATGATCGCCGTAACCGGAGCGGGACACGGCTTCGGGCGCGCGATTGCGCGAAGCTTTGCGGCGCTGGGCGGACGGGTGTTCGCAACTGATCTTTCGGCCGGCGAGCTCGAAGAGACCGCCCGCGCCGGCGGCATCGCGACCCAGGTCGTCGACCTTACAGACCGCCGAGCGACCGCGGGCTGGATTGCCGAGATCGAGCGACAGAGCGGCGAGGCGATCGGCGTTCTCGTCAGCAATGCGGGCGGTGTTGCCGGACAAGTGGCGAAGCCGGTCGGAGAGGTCACGGATGCAGAATGGGACGTGATCTTCGCGATCAACGTGCACGCTGCGTTCGCGCTCGCCCGGGCCGCGGCGCGGGGGATGCAGCGCGCTGGCCGAGGGCGCATCATCACCATCAGCTCCGGTGCCGGGCTGCAGCCATCGCTGACCGGCATCCAGGCTTATTGCAGCGCGAAGCACGCCCTGGTCGGCCTGACCCGGCAGCTTGCGCACGAGCTCGGCCCGTCCGGCATCACGGTCAACAGCGTGGCGCCGGGATTCATCAGAACCAATCAGGCGACCGAGCGGCAATGGGAGAGCTACGGCGCGGAAGGCCAGAAGGCGCTCATCGAGCGGATCGCGCTCCGCCATCTCGGGGCGGCCCAGGACATTGCCAATGCCGTACTGTTCTTCGCCTCCGATCTGGCATCATTCGTGAATGGTCAGGTGCTGCAGGTGGACGGCGGACGGTGAGCGGCCAGGAGGGCTACAGAAGACCGGCGGCGAGGTTCACGGAGAGGGCGAGGATCACGGTGTTGAAGAGGAAGGACAGGAATCCGTGGATCATCGCCAGGCGCCGCATCTTGCGCGAGGTGATCTGGACGTCGGAAACCTGGAAGGTCATGCCGAGCACCAGCGAGAAATAGAGGAAGTCCCAGTAGTCCGGGCGCGGCTCGCTCGGAAATTCGAGGCCGGCATCGACGCTCCGGTGGCCCGGCGGCATCGCGTAGTATTCGTGGGCATAGCGCCAGGCGAACGTCACGTGCGTCATCAGCCATGAGGCGAGGAGCGTCGTGATGACGAGTATCAGACGTAATGCCGAGAGCCCCTTGGCGTGCTGGCCGATCGCCGAGAACTCGCCGAGGATCGCGGCGAAGCTGAAGGTGACGCCGGCGATAGTGAGTCCGAAGATCGTCCACTCGCCTTCTTCCTGGGCGGCGGCGTAGGCCGACATGTGTTCGGGATTGGCGCGGACGAAAGTGACGACGCTCGCGAGCACGAACAGCAAGACCCCTCCGTTCCAGCCGAGGATCGCGCGTGTCAGCGGCCGGATCGCAGGCGGCAGCAGCAGATAGAGCACGACCCCAAGGGCAGTACTGCTGATCAGCACGGGGCGAGCCGCCAGGGCACGCCAGACAATCCGGATCCAGTTCATTTGGCATCCCGGAGCGGCGCACGGGCCGGATGGGCAAGGTGTGAGCAGCAACGGCGGACCGGGCGCATATGACGAGAATGCCCGATCCGCTGGGCCGGGCGAAGCGGGAGAGGTTACGGTAGCTTCGCGATCCGCTCTGCGAGCAAGGCGAAGAGCGCATCGGGATCAAGGGGCTCAAGTAGAGACGCATTGGCAGGGCCGCGATGGTCGATCGAGGTACGGCCGCGGCTCAGGCCTGGGGCGACATCGACCGTGACGGCAGCGGGGCGCACGGCGAACATAGCGGGCGCGACCAGCCAGGCGATCGCACACGGGTCATAGAGCGGCACGCCGGCAGGGCGATCGGCAAGCAGGGCGGCGAGGATCGCAGCCGCGGTGGTGATGGCCCTGCCCCCGGCGGCGCGGAAGAAAACAAGGTGCTGAGCGGTGAGCAGAGCCGCGCGGCCGGTCTCCAGCGTCGCCAGCGTGAGCGTCCGCCGTGCCGCCAGCACAATCGCCAACGCTTCGGGATCGCACCAGGCATTGAACTCGGCAGACGGAGTCGCGTTGCCCTCGCCGCGAGCGCCGGACATCAGCACGATCTCGTCGATTTTCCCGGCGAGCCGGGGCTCGGTCGCCAGTGCCAGGGCGAGGTTGGTCGCCGGGGCAATCCCGACCAACGTCACCGGCGACGAAGCAGTGCTCAGCACGGCGCAGATCGCATCGGCGGCGGGAGCCTGAGCGGGCGGGGCCCCTGACGGCAGCGGGACGCCGGCCATGCCGTCCTCGCCGTGGCCGGGCCAGCCGGGCGGATAGGGGGCGAGAAGGGCGCGCGCCGCGCCGGCGTGGACGGGGACGCTCGCTCCGGCGAGGGCGACCAGGCCCGAGGCATTGGCCAGCGTGCGGGGCAGGGGGGCGTTGCCGCCGGCGACCGTGATCGCCGCGACCTCGAGCTCCGGCGAAGCGAGCGAAAGCAGGATCGCGATCGCATCGTCCGTGCCCGGGTCGCAATCCAGGATCACGGTGCGTGCCGCCCGTCCGGGTTCGCTCACGGCTTGGCGGCGCGCTCGTCGATCAGCCGGGCGATCCGTTGCAAAGCAAGGACGTACCCCTGGGTACCGAGGCCGGCGATCACGCCGGTCGCCACCTTGGAGACATAAGAATCGTGGCGGAACGGCTCCCGGCGGTGAATGTTCGAGATGTGCACCTCGATGATCGGGCATTCGCAGGTCTGCAAGGCATCGAGGATGGCGATCGAAGTGGTGGTGAAGCCGGCGGGATTGATGACGATACCGCCGGCCTCTTCGCGCGCCTCATGGATCCAGTCGATGATCCGGAATTCGGCGTTGCTCTGGTGGAAGCGAAGCTCGAGTCCAAGCCGCGTGGCCTCGACGCGGCATTGGGCCTCGACCTCGGCCAGGGTTTCGTGGCCGTAGATGTGCGGCTCGCGCTGGCCGAGCAGGTTGAGGTTCGGACCGTTCAGCACATAAACGATGCGGCTCATGGGGCGGTGCGGATCATGGTGCAGGTTCTCCGGATTGCAGAGAACAAGTTGAAGCACCGCCCCGGCCGCGCTGCTACCGGCGGGTGTGGTGGCCCTGGAATGGCGGCGTTTCCGGCCGCCCCACCCCAAGATCGCGCTATCGCGCCGGTGCAACTGCGCCAGAAAATCCTTGTATCGTCCACTCAAGGGGCGCCGGGTTCGGCATGATCGCGCCGATCCGCGGTTCGCCGAGATCCGTAACCAGCACCATCGCCCCGGTCCACATCACCGCGAGCAGGAGCGCCAAAGCCAGTTGCCGCCTTCCGCCGGTGGCAACCTGGAAGCCGAGGGCGCCCATGCTGAGCACCGAGCCAGCGATCAGGGCCCATACGATCGCTCGTGGCACCTGGTTTGCGAAGGCGGCACGCTGCGCGCTTGCGGCGTCGAACGTCGCGGTCAGCGCTTGCATCAGCGTTGCCGTTACAGGATTCGGAGAACGTTGAACAAGCCGCATGAAAGCCTGCCAGATCTCACTTTGCAGGGTATTGGTGCGGGTGAGCAGGGCGTCCTCCGCCGCCTGGTCCTGGCGCAGCGTGGTGTATGCCAGCCGCAGCCTGCCCCACGTTTCCAGGAGCTTCGGCACCTCGCTCCCCTCGGGAGCACCGATCGCCCCCGCGTCAAGCCACGCCGTGCCGATGACGTTGGCCTCTTCGACTACGAGGTCGCGCCGCGTATTGTAGCGTTCGAGCGCGATCGAGACGCTGAGGCCAAGTGCAAACGCCAGCAGCGTCAGCATGCCGGCGGTGATGGCGCCGATGGTCGAAGCCTCCCGCTCCTGGAACTCTCTCCGCGCGGCGCGCCAACGGCCCAGCCGGTGCCCGATGTCTTCGGCCACTACCAGCACGCCGATGATCACCACCGCGAAGACGAAGGCGCCGTGATTGAGAAGGGTTCCGAGAACGCTCGGCATGTCGCTTCCACCTTGGTTACGCGGGACCGAAGAGACGGTCGCCAGGCGCATGATCGGGCGCAAGGTCTGGCCAGGTCGAGCGCCGACATTCCTCAACCCGGAAGGGCCAGGGCAAGGATGCCTGCTCACACATGTTCAAGGATGCCTTCTCACGCATGTTTGAGAGTCTGGCCCCCGAAAGCGAGGCTTAGCGCACGGTCGGCCGAAGCGGGTCGGCCCCGGTCGGCAGTCGCCCACTCTGACGATGCATCAGAGCCCGTATCCGGCAGGTCGGATGGCCCGACACGACCCTCGCCTTGGTCGGCTCGCACCAACGCCTTGGGCCGGCTTGAAGGCCGCGGGGGCGGAGCGTGCCCGCGAAGGCGCTTGCAAATTGGGCCTCGGAAGGGCATTTGTCTCCGCGGAGAGGCAGGCGGCGGATTGCTTAGCGCCGCCGGCTGGAGCGAAACGGGCGCGCGGGGGAACGGCCTTGCCGCGCCCGTTGGACTCTCAAGGTGGATCGCGCTTGACTTGGATCGGATAGGGATCCGGCCGGGCGTCAATCCGGCTTGGAAACAACGGGCAGACGTGTCCAACCGGAATGGACATGCCGCTGCCGCCGTGATGGAGGGTTACCGTGCCTGGCACGCCGCTCGAAAAGATCCGCAACATCGGCATCACCGCCCATATCGACGCGGGCAAGACGACGACGACCGAGCGCATCCTCTATTATACCGGCGTCTCGTACAAGATCGGCGAGGTGCACGAGGGCACGACCACCACCGACTACATGGATCAGGAACGCGAACGGGGGATCACCATCACTTCGGCGGCGGTGACCTGCGAGTGGCGGGGGCATCGGATCAACATCATCGACACGCCAGGGCATATCGACTTCAACATCGAGGTCAACCGTTCCTTGCGTGTGCTCGACGGGGCGATCTTCATCATCGAGGGCGTGGCCGGCGTGCAGCCGCAGTCCGAGACCAACTGGCGGCTCGCCGATCGTTACAACGTCCCGCGCATCATCTTCATCAACAAGCTTGACCGGACCGGGGCGGACTTCTTCCGTGCGATGGCAACTCTCAAAGAGAAGCTCGAGATTGTGGCGCTGCCGCTGCAACTCCCGATCGGCATTGAGGACAAGTTCCGCGGCGTCATCGATCTGGTCGAGATGAAGGCGGTGATCTGGGAAGGCGGTGAACTTGGAGCGAAGTACCATGCTGCGCCGATTCCCGCCGAGCTCGCGGAGCAGGCACGCGAGTACCGCCAGCTCCTGCTGGATACCGCACTTTCGGTCGATGATGCGGCGATGGAGGAGTATTTCGAGAAAGGGGACGTGACGCTCTCAACTATGAAGCGCTGTATCAAGGCCGGAACCATCAGCGGCACCTTCCGCCCGGTGCTCTGCGGCGCGGCGTTCAAGAACAAGGGGGTGCAACCGCTGCTCGATGCGGTGGTCGAGTACCTGCCGTCACCGGTCGACGTTCCCGGCATCAAGGTCGCCGCACTCGACGGCGAGGACGAGGCTGGCACGGACCGGCGGGTCATCCGCGCGGATCCCCACGCGCCATTTGCCGGGCTGGCCTTCAAGATCATCAACGACAAGTACGGCACACTCACCTTCGTGCGCGTCTATGCCGGTACCTTGCGCTCCGGCGACATGGTGCTGAACACCACCAAAGGCCATCGCGAACGAATCGGGCGGATGTTCCAGATGCAGGCCGACAAACGCGCCGAGATCAAGGAGGTCTCGGCCGGCGACATCGTCGCCTTCGTCGGCCTCAAGGATACGGCGACCGGCGATACGCTGGCGGTTGCCGAAGATCCGGTCGTGCTTGAGCGAATGGCCGTCCCGGTGCCGGTGATCGACGTCTCGGTCGAGCCAAAGACCAAGGACACGGTCGAGAAGATGACACTTGGCCTGCAGAAGCTCGCTGGCGAAGATCCGTCGCTCAGGATACGCACCGACCCGGAGAGCGGGCAGCTCATTCTTTCCGGCATGGGCGAGCTTCATCTCGAGGTCATCATCGACCGGCTGAAGCGCGAGTATGGCGTGGATACCGATATCGGTCAGCCGCAGGTCGCATATCGCGAAACGATCAGCCACGCCTATACCGAGACTTACACCCACAAGAAGCAGTCGGGCGGTGCCGGGCAGTACGCCGAGGTCAAGATCCTGTTCGAGCCTACCGAGCGCAATGGCGGCGTCGTATTCGAAAACAAAGTGATCGGCGGGGCGGTACCAAAGGAATACATCCCGGCGGTTGAGAAGGGCATCCGCGCGCAGGCCGACACCGGCGTCCTGGCCGGCTTTCCGACCGTCGATTTCCGCTACGTGCTGCTGGACGGCAAGTACCACGACGTCGATTCCTCGGCACTCGCATTTGAGATCGCGGCCAAGGCCTGCTTCCGCGAGGGGATGAAGCGGGCGGGGCCGATCATCCTAGAGCCGATCATGGACGTCGAAGTGACGACTCCGCAGGACCATGTGGGGGACGTCGTGGGCGATCTCTCCCGCCGGCGCGGGCTCATCCAGAGCCAGGAGAGTTCTGGCTCGACGATCATCGTCCGGGCGCATGTTCCGCTCAAAGAGATGTTCGGCTATATTTCCGACCTCCGCAGCATGACCAAGGGGCGTGCCTCCTTCACCATGCAGTTTCATCACTACGATCCCGTGCCGCGCGCGATCGCCGACGAGATCATGGCCAAAAGCGCTTGACGCGGGAGTAGCGATGGGCGCCTCCCGGCTGCACTGGATGCGGGGACGGACCGAGGCAGGACCGGGCGAGTCGCGCACCGTGGAGTGGGTCGGCTGGGACGAGAAGGGCATGGTAGTGGCGCGGGTGGTGCGGCTGCAGGGTCCGCTGTTCGAAGGCTGGCGGCTTTACCGGGGGGTGGCGCTGGATCCGGACGGGCGCGTCATCGAGTTGCGGCCGACGCCGCCTGAAGGCGCAGGATGGCTCGCCTGCATCGGTGGACGCGTGGTCGGGCGGGCGGCGTTGCCGCTGCAGGCCGTGCGCACCGCCGAGGCGGCGCTCGGGTAGAGCGTGAGATGGTCCCCGATCATCACGCTCCGACTTGGTTTTCTCGATCGGTTCCATGGCATGGGCGGTCAGCGAAGCGATCGCGCCAAAGGCCATAGTGCTCTAGTGCAATCCAAACGCGATGGACGAAGCAACCCGTTTCCGGGAGATCATGGAACGCTCGGCGGCGCTGAAGCGCCGGGTGGCCGCTGACCTTCGCTCCCAGGTGCTGCGTGTCGTTGACGCAGCGGAACGGAGTCTCAGGGCCGGCGGAAAGCTGCTGTTCTGTGGCAACGGCGGCTCGGCCGCGGACGCCCAGCACTTGGCGACCGAGTGCCTGATCAGGCTCCGGGCGAGCCATGAGCGCGCTTCATATGCGGCGCTGGCACTGACCCTCGACCCCGTCACGCTGACCGCTGCCGGCAACGACTACGGCTTTGCACGCCTGTTCGAACGGCCTCTCAGAGGCCTGGGGCGTGCCGGCGATCTGCTGTTCGCGCTCTCGACCTCGGGCCGATCCGAGAACATCCTCACTGCCCTCAGCGCGGCCGGCGACATGGGCCTGGTGACGGTCGGGCTTCTGGGTGGCGATGGCGGTCCCGCGGCGGCACTCTGCCGCCATGTGCTCCTGGTTCCGGATCGCGAGACCGCGCGAGTTCAGGAGTGCCACATCACACTCGGGCACGCCCTGCTCGAGCTGCTGGAGGATCGCCTCGTCGCGCGGCCGCTTTCGTGACCACCCTCTTGACCGGCGCGGCCGGCTTCATCGGCTTTCACGTCGCGCGCGCCCTGCTTGAGCGGGGCGAACGGGTGGTCGGTATCGATGACTGCAATCCCTATTATGACGTGCGGCTGAAAGAGGCGCGGCTCGGAATCCTCTCGGCAGCTCCCGGGTTTGAGTTCCACCGGCTCGACATTACCGACCGGGAGGCGATCCTGGCCTTGTTTGCCTCCCACTCCGATGCCCGATACGTGGTGCACCTGGCGGCGCAGCCGGGGGTCAGGCACGCTCTCGTCGATCCGTACGCGTACACTGCGAGCAATCTCGCGGGGCATCTCGTCATTCTCGAGGCGGCGCGTCGCCTGGCCCGGATCGAGCATCTTCTCTATGCAAGTTCTTCTTCGGTCTATGGCGCGAACAGCAAGCTGCCGTTTTCGGAAGCCGACCGCGTCGATCAGCCGGTTTCGCTCTATGCCGCCACCAAGCGCGGCGCCGAACTGATCAGTGCCAGCTATGCACACCAGTTTTCGCTGCCCCAGACGGGGCTTCGCTTTTTCACGGTGTACGGTCCGTGGGGTCGGCCCGACATGGCATATTACGGGTTTGCGCGGGCGATCGTCGAAGGCCGGCCGATTACACTCTTCGACGGCGGCACCCTGAAGCGCGACTTCACCTATATCGATGACATCGTGGCCGGCTTGCTCGGCGCACTCGAAGAGAGACCTACGGCGTCGCCGCCCCATCGTCTCCTCAACATCGGCAATCATCGGAGCGAGCCCGTCTCGAAGCTGGTTTCTCTGCTGGAGCGCTCGCTCGGCCGGGCGGCGATCACAATAAGCGCGCCGCGTCCGGCTTCGGAAGTTGAAGAGACATTCGCCTCGATCGACGCGATTGCCGCCTTGACCGGGTTTGCTCCGAGGACTCCGCTGGCAGAAGGCATTCCGCATTTCGTAGCCTGGTTCGGCAGGTTCCACGCCATCAATTGAGTGGCCGCAGTCGCGGGATTGACCGCGCCGTGAATATGGCGGACGCCTGGGCGAGGTCGGGTATAGGAGTTTGCTGAAAAGCCAGGGCAAGGGCTCCGCCCTCGCCCCACTGGAGCCTGAGTCCCCAAACCCCCGAACTTCAAAAGAAGGGATCCCAAAGGCTCGCCACTGGCCGGGTGCGGGGCAGAGCCCCGC
>JBOHMK010000342.1:0-3965 GCA_050730115.1 Acetobacteraceae bacterium | reverse complement strand
GTCTTGGGCCGCGTCCCGACCGAGAGATGTTACCTACCCGACAGGTACCGAAAAGAAATCGCTGGTTGCCAACAGCCGGAGGCAGCCCCGCCCCGCCATTCAGGCGCCGGCGAGCGATTCGGCGATGCGATCGGAGAGCGCGCCGAGCGCCGTGCTCATTGCCGCTGCCTCGGCGGCGGCTCCGGGTGCCGTTGGCACGCTGAAGTGGCTTTGCCTGCTGCGCAAAACCTCCCCGGCAGGCGACAGCACCTGCCAGCCGGCATCGAGTGCGACGTGCTCTCCGCTCGGGCTGGCCACGGGCAGGAAACGGAGCACATCGACGTGCACGACCCGCACCCCGCTTCGCGGAATGACCTCGCCTGGCATGACGACGGTCGTTCCGGGAAGTCGTGAGGCGAGGTTCTGCGCGAGCACTAGCGACGCCATGCCATCGAGCGGTGCCGCCCAGTTCGCATTCGGATCGATGCCAAGAGTGCTGCCGCTGGTTTCGGTCGTCAGCGCCAGCCGGTCGAGCGAAGGCGGCATATTCACCTTCGCGACGGCAACCGGCTTGCCGGCCGACGCCGCCACCACGCCGCCCCGCACAGGAGCGAGGTGGAGGTAGGTCATCGGCGGAGCGGCAGCGCATCCGGCCAAAGCCAGGAGCGCGAGAAGGATGAGCGCGCGCACCGTCTCAGCGCCCTCTGCCGAAGATGACGGCGTTCGGATGTCCCTCGAGGTAGTTCGCCAGCGCACGCAGGCTCTCTGCGGCTCGCGTAAGCTCATAGAGAGCGCGTGGCAGCGTCGTCGATTCGGGGGCAGCCGCTTCCACGCTTTGGCTCTGCAGGAGTGCGCGCGCGGCCGCGAGCGCCTTGTCGGCTTCCGCCGTGCTGGCACGGATATCGGCGGCGATCGCCGGCCACTGCCGTTGTGTCTGTTCGGTGATCGCATCGAGATGGCTGATGGTCGCATCGAGATGGGCAAGCGTCTCGCGCGTTTGCGGCGAGTTGCCGAGCGCGGCCAGCCTGGCGCTCGCCTCGCGCAGATTGTCGGCGATCTCGGGCAGAGGCAGTGCGTTGATCTTGGCAAGGATCTGGGAAAGCTTCGCCATGATCGCATTGGCGCCGCCTTCGCTGATTGCCGGAATGGTCGGCGGATTGCCCGCCGTGAGGGTCGCTGGGGCGGCGTCCGGCACCAGGTCAAGCGCGATCTCCTTGGCACCGATCAGCGGCGTCGAAGAGGTCAGTTGCGCCCTCAGCCCCTGCCCGATCAGGCGCCTCAGCATGGCGTTCATTTGTGGCTCGGGGCTGGCAAGATTCCATGGCTCGCCCTCGGGACGCGCGATCTGCTCCGGCTCCAGCGCGACGCTCACCAGCGTCCGCATCGCCCCCACCGCCGGGTCATAGAGTGCCTTGACCGCCGTCACCACCCCAGCCGGCGCGCCCTCGAGCGTCACATCGGCGCCGGGAGCGAGGCCATGGGGTCCGCCCGTGAGCGCAATCCGGTAGCGAACCGCATGCGGACCGGGCGCCGCCTCGGCCGCCGCACGACTTGCATAAAGGGGAAAGGTCGTACCGTTCTTGGCCGCCCCGTTCTTGCTCGTCGTTGGGCCGGGCGGAGTCTCGAAGGCAATGGCGCCAGTAAACAGCGCCGGGACGGATTCCAGCTGCAATCCGGGCCCGGTACCGCCAAGCGCGACATGCACGGCGCCGGCGCTCCAGAAGCGGGTTCGTGTCGTCACGAGAGCGGCATATTCCGGCCGGATCGAGATGATGACATCGAAACGCCGCGTCGGCGGGGAGAATTGCAACCCGCTTACCTGACCCACCTGGAAGTGCCGGAAATAGACGGGTGCACCGCGACTGACGTTGCCTGCGTTGTCGGTGGTGAGGGCGAACGTCTTCCCCGTCGTCTCCCATTTCACCACCGGCGGTTCGTCAAGCCCGACGAACTGTGCGACCGTCGCCCCAGGCGCGGGCGCCACACCGATATAAGGACCGGAAATCAGCGCCCGGAGCGATGAGAGATCGGTCACGCTCGGAGACTTGCCGCCGATCCAGAAGTGTGTTCCGGGACCAACATGACCTGCCATCGCCGCGTCGAACGCGAGCTTCACCGTCATCTCGCGGAGCGACGGCTCGAGGTGAACCGCCGTCACATGCCCCACAGTCACGCCGCGATACTGCACATTCGTTTGCCCGGCCTCGATCCCGCCCGTGGTCTGGAAACGCACCACGGTGTGCGGCCCTTCGGCCATGAAAGAGCGTACCGCAAGAGTGCCGATGATGGCGAGTGCTGCGATCGGCACTGCCCAGATCAGGCCAGGCCAGCGCGACGGACGGAATTCGGCGGCTCGCTCCCGCACTTTCCCGTGTGCATGCTCGGCATGACTCATCGTTCAGCCGCCCTCCACAAGGCGCGGGAATCGAAGAGGTCGGAGGCGAACATGGTCAGCACCACCACGGCGAGAAAGGCGGGCAGGCCGCGGCCGACCTTGGTCGAAAGATCGCCGCCCATCTGCAGCAGCGGCAGGAACACGGCAACCGTGAAGACGTCGATATGCGACCAGCGGCCGATTTCACGAATCGCGTGGGCAAGGCGGGTCTTGAACCTGAGCCGCGAGGTCGACGCGGCATGAATCGACCATGCAAACCAGGCGATCCCGAACAGCTTGAGAAGCGGGATCGCGACGCTGGCGGTAAAGATAACGACGGCGAAATACCAGAAACCGGCATCAAGCAGCTTGAACACGCCGGTCATGATCGTGTACGGCTGAGCCTTTCCCAGCTGCACGCTGATCTCCATCGGGTAGAGATAGGCTGCCGGGTAGCAGAGAAAGCCGGCGAGCGCGAGTGCCAACGCCTGCATCGTCGCGAACGGACGGCCGCGCGTCAGTCGCTCGCCGCAGCGCGGGCAGCGCCCGCCGGCCATCTCACCGGAAACCACCATGTCGCAGGTGGTGCAGGCAATCGCGTCCGCCGGCCTGGAACGGACATCCGGCGCGATCGCACGCCAGATCGCGCGCCGCTCGAGCGAGGCACGCGTCACCAACGTCAGGAACGCAACCGTGATCATCGCCCAGCCGCCGATGCCGATCTCAACCGGCAGGAACGGCGCGATCCTCCCGTAGCCGATCAGGCCACCGAACAGGAACACGTCCACCATCGCCCATTGGTCGAGTGCCTCGGCGAGGCGAAACGCCGAGCCGAGCCAGTGCCATCGGCGCCCCATCCTGACCGCCGCCAGCACCAGGGCGAGCAGGCCGAAGCGCAGGAACGGCAGCAGCACGATCTCGAGGCCGACGATGATCGCGACGATCGGCCATCCTTGCTTCCAGATCCCGAGGACACCCGAAGCGATCACGCTCTGGTGGGTGGTCCCAAGAATCGAGACCCGAAGCAGCGGCAGGAGATTGGCCGGGAACAGCAACAGGAACGTTGCCAGAGAGCAGGCGAGTGCGGCGTCGATGCTGCGCGCGGAGGTGCGCTCCAGAGCCGCGTCGCAGCGCCGGCAATGAACGACCCCGTGCCCCGAGCGATGCGGCAGCGCAGCAATCCACCCGCAATCCGGACAGCCGACCAACCCATGCGGCGGATCGGCGGTCGCGTCCTCGGTTCCGACCAGAAGAGTCGTGAGGTTGAGACGAGGAATCGTCACGTCTGCCCCGAAAAACCCACTGCACTGAGATATTTAGGAACGGAGCCGCCGCGATTTAACCCGGCCCTGCCCGGCGAGCAGGCAATCCGGCCCGCGAACTGGCATGCCTGTCCGGCATGCGGCCTCACTAGGGCCTGTCCTCAATTGAGCCAAACGGTTGCCGCGACAAGATGGATGGCGGCAAGGAAATTGCGGGCGGTCCTGTCATAGCGGGTGGCGATCGCCCGGAACTGCTTGATTCTGCCGAAGAAGTTCTCGATCAGGTGTCGCTCCTTATAGAGGTGTCTGTCGAAGCTCCTGGGGCAACTGCGATGGCTTCTGGGCGGGAT
>JBOHMK010000341.1:0-11907 GCA_050730115.1 Acetobacteraceae bacterium | reverse complement strand
GAATGACCTGCACCGTGGCCCCGAGATAATCGCCGCGGCGCTCGCGCGCGATCACCTCGGAATAGATGCGCCCGGTGGTGGCGTTGTCGGCCCGGGTGGCCGGAACGCCGGTGAAGCGCTCGTAATGGCCGAGATCGAGATCGGTCTCGGCACCATCGTCGGTGACATAAACCTCGCCGTGCTGGTAGGGGCTCATCGTTCCCGGATCGACGTTCAGGTAGGGATCGAGCTTGCGGAGCCGGACCGAATAGCCGCGCGCCTGCAGGAGCGCGCCCAGGGCGGCGGTGGCGATGCCTTTGCCGAGGGAGGAGACCACGCCGCCGGTGACGAACACGAACCGCGTCATGGGCGGCCAGTATAACGGGCCGGCGCGAGTCGTGTGAACCCGCGGTTGGGCGGGGGAGCGTTGCCTATTTGGTCGGCACGGAGGGGACGGTCGGGACCGCCGGAGCAGCCGGCTGCGGCGCGGTGGGCAGCGCCGGCGTCAGCGCGAGCGGGGCCGTCGACCGCGACGCCGGGGCGGAGGCGGGAGGCGCGACCGGGGCGGTGGCGCTGTGCTGCGCGGGTGGCGGGGGCACGTTCAGGATCGAGTTCGGGTTGCCGCCACGACCGAGCAGCGCCAGGACCAGCGCGATTCCCATGAAAGCAGTGGCCAGGATGGCGGTGGTGCGGGTCAACAGATTGGCCGTGCCGCGCCCACCCATGAAGCTGCCCATGCCCTGGGAGCCGCCAATGCCGAGCCCGCCGCCTTCGCTACGCTGGATCAGCACGATGCCGATCAGTGCCAGCGTGATGAAGAGCTCGATAATGAGAAGGATGGTGGCCATCGCGCCTTGCCGGTTCGGGGCCGCGTTTTAGCCGCCCCGGGCGCGTCATGCAAAGGGAGCGGCGCGCTCAAGCGGCCCTCGCGATGGCGAGGAAATCTCCGGCCGAGAGGCTCGCGCCACCGACCAGCGCACCCCCCACTTCGGGGAGCGCCAAAATCGCCGCCGCGTTGCCGGGCTTGACCGAGCCGCCATAGAGGATCGGGAAGTCGCGCCCGCGGGCGCCGAAGCGGCGCTCGAGCACGCTGCGGATCAGCGCGTGCATGGCGCGGATCTGCTCAGGGGTCGGGACGCGGCCGGTGCCGATCGCCCAAACCGGCTCGTACGCGATCACCGCTTCGGCAGCGGCGATTTCGTCCGGAAGACTGGCCCCGAGCTGCCCGCCGACCACGGCCTCGGCGCGACCGGCGTCACGCTCGGCCGCGGTCTCGCCGACGCAGACGATCGGGATCAGCCCGGCGGCAGCCGCGGCCACGGCTTTCGCCCGCACCAGGGCATCCGACTCGCCATGCCCCTCGCGGCGTTCGGAATGTCCGAGAATGACGAAGCGCGCGCCGAGGTCGCTCAGCATCGGCGCCGAGATGTCCCCGGTGTACGCGCCGGCAGGTCGGGGGTGACAGTCCTGCGCGCCGAGTAGAACCGGCGATTGCGAGAGGGCCGCAGCCACCGTGGCCAGCACCGTAAAGGGTGGGCAGACCAGAAGTGTTGCCCGCTCGGGCGAAAGGCTGGCCGCACCCGCCTTGATCGCGAGCGCGAGGCTCTCCGCCTCGGCGGATAGCGCGTGCATCTTCCAGTTGCCGGCAATCAGCTTCGGCATCGCCACGTATTCTCCCCCATGATCCTCCCTCAACCGCGCCGCGGTTGGCGTCAATGCCATGGTCCGGGTTACGCTCCCGACCGGCCGTCGTCGGTACTCACCCGCACAATCTCAGCGTTCCCTGTTTTTTTCCCTGTTCGCAGGGAAATCGTCCCGGGCGCGACGGTTCTGCTTGCTCCACTGGGGAAAGGCCGTAAGCTCGATCGCATGAGCGAACAGCCGCGCCCCCTCGACTGCCTCCGTTGTCCGAGCTTCTGCTGCAAAATCGCGGGCTATGTCGAAGTGAGCGAGTACGACATCCGGCGACTCGCGAAATTCCTTGGCCTGACGAAGCGTGAGTTCGAGGACAAGCACATCGTCGAGCGGACGCGGCGAGGCAAGAAGCACATCAAGTCCGAGTTTGCGGCCTGCCAGTTCCTGGATCAGCGCCGCCGCTGCACGGTCTATCCCGCCAGGCCCACCGATTGCCGCGGCTATTACTGCTGGGAAGCCGAAGACCTCAGCGTCTATCGCGCCGCCGCCTTCGTTCAGGTTCCCGTCCGGGTGCAGCAGAAAGAGGACGGCAAGGCGTGACGGCTGAGCCGGCTCCCCGGACCGCCGCCGCCGCCATTCTGGACGCACTCGTTGCAGCGGGGGTCTCGTTTCTGTTTGCGAATTTCGGCTCCGACCATCCGGCCCTGATCGAAGCGCTGGCCGAGGCACGTGCGAGTGGCCGTCCGGTGCCCACGGTCATCACCTGCCCGAACGAGATGGTGGCGTTGAGCGCGGCGCACGGTGCGGCGCTCCTGACCGGGCGAGCGGAAGCGGTGCTGGTGCATGTCGAATGCGGCACCCAGGCACTGGCGGGCGCGATGCACAACGCGGCGCGGGCGCGCGTCCCGGTCCTGATCCTGGCCGGGCTCACGCCCTTCACCCAGGAAGGTGAACTTCCGGGCAGCCGCAACGAGTTCATTCACTGGCTGCAGGACGTCCCGGACCAGCGCAGCATCGTGCGCGGCTATGTCAAGTACGAGCACGAGATCCGTTCGGGGCGCAACGCCGGGCAGATCATCCGCCGCGCCCTCAAGTTCGCGCATAGCGACCCGCAAGGCCCCGTCTATCTGACGGTGGCGCGGGAGGTGCTCGAGGAACGAATTCCGCGGCCGGGCGATGGCGGCGGCCCATTTCCGCCGCTGGCTCGCGTGGTGCCGGCCGAGGAGGAGCTCTCTCACCTCGTGAGTGCGCTGGTGGCGGCGAAGCGGCCGGTTATCGTCACCTCCTATCTCGGCCGCAACCCGGCGGCGGTTGCAGAACTCGGAGCCCTGACCGCGAGACTCGGGATCGGGGTCATCGAATCGGTACCGTCGGCGATGAATTTTCCGGCCGACGACCCGGCCTGGCTTGGCGTGCAATGGAGCGAGCCCAGGCAGAACGAGGCGCTGGCGGCAGCCGATCTGGTGCTGGTGATCGAGAGCGACGTGCCCTGGATTCCAAGCGTGAACCGGCCGAACGCGGGCGCGAAAATCTATCATCTCGATGTCGATCCGCTGAAGGAGCACCTGCCGCTCTGGCACATTCCGGCGCGAGCTTCGTTTCGTTGCGATGCAGCGTCGGTGCTGGCAGCGATCAATCGCCGCCTCGCCGACACGGCAATCGACGAGCAGCAGATTGCGGCGCGCCGCGCGGAATTGCGCCGCCGCCATGCCGAGCGCTCCGCGCTTCTGGCCGGACGCGAGCGGCCGGAGGGCGGCGAGATCACGGTTCCGTTCGCGGTCGCCTCGTTACGCCGGCATCTCGATGCCGACACCATCGTGCTGAACGAAGCGATCACCTCCTATCCTCTGGTGGTCGAGCATCTCGGCGCGCGGCCCGCCGGATCGGTGTTCGCCAGCGGCGGTGGCGCGCTCGGCTGGCACGGCGGTGCTGCGATCGGCGCCAAGCTGGCGCGACCAGGAAAGACCCTGGTCGCAATTACCGGCGATGGCACCTATCTTTTCTCGGTGCCGGCGACGGTGCACTGGATGGCGCGGCGGTACCGGACGCCGTTCCTCACAGTCGTTCTCAACAATCGCGGCTGGCGGGCACCGAAGCTCTCGATGCGGGCGCTGCATCCGGCCGGATATGCCAGCCGGGCCAACGATCTCGACATCACGTTCGACCCGCCGCCCGACTACGGCGGCATTGCTGCCGCCGCGGGCGGCGCGTTTGCTGCCAGCGTCCGGTTGCCCGAGGATATGGAGCCCGGACTGCAGCGCGCGTTCCGTGCGGTGCGCGAGGAGAAACGCGCCGCGGTGCTCGATGTCTGGCTCAGGGGATTCTAGCCGCCGAGGTTCAGAACCCGCGCACCCGGGGGCGCATGATCAGGCTCCAGATGTCAGGCATCGGGCCGACCGGGACGTGGATCAGCGCCGGCTTGTTGGCTGCAAGTGCCCGGCGAAGCTCGGATTCGAGTTCGTCGGGCGTGGTGGCACGAAGGCCGACGGCACCGAAACTTTCCGCATAGGCGACGAAATCGGGGTTCGCGAGATCGCAGGCGATCATCCGGTTGCCATATCGCATTTCCTGAATGCGGCGCACATTGCCATAGGCGCCGTCGTCGAGCACGATCGCGACCGCAGCAATTCCGTGCCGCACGGCGGTCGCAAGCTCGTTGGCCTGGTAGAGGAATCCGCCGTCACCGATGACGCATACGACGGGTTTCTCCGGCTGTGCCATCTTCGCACCAAGTGCCGCGCCGTAGCCCCAGCCGAGATTGTCCTGGTAGCCCGGCGAAAGGTGCAGACGTGGTCCGAATACGGGAAAGGCCAAGCGCGCCACAAAGCCGAGTTGGGTCACCTCTTCGACGAAGATGCCGTCTGCGGGGAGAGCGGCGCGGATGGCGGAGAGCCAGGCCATCTGGGGGCCACGCTTTGCCAGTTCGGACGCGAACCAGGCGCGATGCGGCGCGAGTTCCGCATCCCGCGGTGGCCGCGGCGTTTTGGGTAGCAGTGCCCTCAAGGCGCGGAGCGCCGGCGCGGCATCGGCGAGGATTGCCACGGCGGGTTGGCGGTAGCGTTCGATCTCCTCGGGATCGATGTCGATACGCACGACGCTGATCTTCTCATCGAGGCCCCAGGTGGTTTGATAGGTGAAGAGCCGGGTGCCGACGGCGAGCACCGCGTCGGCCTCAGGCCAGAGGCGATGCCCCTCCGGGAACGAGACCGCAAGGCGATGCGTCGTCGGAATGACGCCGCGACCGCGGCGATAGGAGACGACCGGCGCTTCGAGGGCTTCGGCGACGGCGGCGACTTCCTTTCCCGCATCCGCCGCCCCGCCGCCGACGACGATCAGCGGCTTCTTTGCATGGGCAAGGATCTCTGCGGCACGGGCCAGTGCATCGTGGTCGAGGGCAGGTGTCGTGGGTGGGCGCGGATCGGGGATCCTGGTCTCACCGACGCGACCCCAGACGTCGATCGCACATTCGAGCGCCACCGGACGGGGACGACCGGAGCAGGCGATGAAGAGCGCTTCCGCCACCCGTTCGCCGGCCTCTGAAGGGTGGCTGATGCGCGCGGCGTGCTTGGTGAAATGGCGAAGCACGCCGAGCTGGTCGTGGATTTCGTGCAGATGGCCGAAGCCGTGGTCGATCGCCGCTTGGGGAATCTGCCCGACCAGCGCCAGCACCGGCGCATTCATGGAGTATGCGCTCAGCAGGGCGGCGGTCGCATTCAGCATCCCGGGACCCGGCACGACGACAAAGGCCTGAGGCTTGCCACTGGCCAGTGCGGCGCCGAGCGCCATGTAGGCCGCGCCTTGTTCATGACGCGTATGGATCATGCGGATGCGATCCGAAGCGTGGTGCATCGCATCGAAGAACGCATCGTTCTGCACCCCCGGCAAACCGTACACCGTGCTGATATCGTGGCGGATCAGGCTTTCCACCACCGCTTCCGCGGTGCTCGTGCGTGGCATCGGTATTTTCTTCCCGAACTGGTTTCGCCTCGCCCCAAAAGCATGGCCTGAACATGGCGGCAAGGGGCCGGACCGAGTTCAGCTCCGGCGGGGGATCTCGAGGCCGCGGGCAACCGCGGGGCGGCCGAGGCCTCGCCCCAGCCAGGCGGGGACGTTGGTCAGCCGATCATATTCGACCAGATCGCCCGCCTCGTAGAAGCCGATCAGGTTGCGCACCCAACCGAACATGGAGATATCGGCGATGGTGTATTCGTCATCCATGATCCAGGTGCGGCCGGCGAGGCGCCCTTCGAGAACTCCGAGCAGGCGCTTCGATTCGTCGCGATAGCGCACGAGCGGACGCTGATCGGCAATTTCACGGCCTGCGAACTTGTGGAAATAGCCGAGCTGGCCGAACATCGGGCCGATGAACGACATCTGGAAGAAGACCCACTGGATGGTTTCGTAGCGGCGGGCCGGATCTGCCGGAATCAACTGCTGCGTCTTTTCGGCGAGATAGAGCAGGATCGCACCGGATTCGAACAGTGCGAGCGGTTTGTTGTTCGGCCCGTTCGGGTTGATGATCGCCGGGATTTGCCGTTCGGGTTAAGGGAGAGGAATTCCGGAGTCCACGACTCGTTGGCGCCGATATCGATCCGGTGCACCTCGTAAGGGAGGCCGGTCTCTTCCAGCATGATGGATACCTTGACGCCGTTCGGCGTCGGCAGGGAATAGAGCTGGAGACGATCAGGGTGCCTCGCGGGCCATCGTGTAGTAACAGGAAATTCTGAAAGGTCCGGCATTCGTCGCTCCGCCGAAATCGTGTGTGCGGCGGGCATCTGTAATCCGTGCCGAGGTGTCAACCTAGAGCATAATCCGTTCGAGTTGAATCAAAGGTGCCATTGCGAGTAGCCCCGCAGGGCGTACGAAGCAGCCCGGGGTCGGCAGCGCAGGTCTGGATTGCTTCGCTTCGCTCGCAATGACGGGTCAATTCGACCGGAATCTGCTCTAGTCCCCGCACAGCGCCCAGTGAATCCCACCGCCCCATGGAGCGGCAGGCCACCAGCCCGGAGGAGGGCGGCACCGCACGCCAACCCCGGCCGCTCCAGCTTGACCCGTCCCCTTCCCGCTGGTCTGCCGCCGAACCCGGCCAGGGGATTCAACGCCCCGAGCACCATTGGTAGATTTTCCGCCACGATCAGCGCCACGCGCCACGCTTATGCGACGACCGCTGCCGTCAACGGTGGTTCCGACGAAGCTCCGGCTTCTCGGGGCCGTCTCGGCCCATTGCCTGCCCAAAATCGGCCGTGCTACAGCCCCGGCGCGTCGTTCACCGGCGCGGTTCGACCGCAGACAAAGCTGCAACCCAGGGGCGCCCCGATGCTGTCGCTAATCCTCTACGGCCGCAACGACAGCTACGGCTACAACCTGCACAAGCGCGCCGCCTTGAGCCTGAACTGCATGGCCGAGCTCCTTGATTGCGAAGGCGATGAGATCCTGTTCGTCGATTACAACACTCCCGACGATTACCCGACCTTTCCCGAGGCGATCCGCGACACGCTGACCTCGAGAGCGCGGCGGCTGTTGCGCATTTTCCGTGTGCGCCCCTCTCAGCATGCGCGGTTCCGGCAACAGACTCACCTGGTCGCGCTCGAGCCGGTGGCAAGAAACGTGGCACTGCGCCGCTCGAATTCGGAAAATCGCTGGATCCTTTCGACCAACACCGACATGATTTTCGTGCCCCGCGACGGCTGCCCGCTCGGCGGCATCACGGGGGAACTCGATGATGCGCTCTACCATCTGCCGCGCTTCGAAGTTCCCGAGACCCTGTGGGAAGGGCTGGACCGGATGGATCCGAAAGGGACCATCTCCGAGATCGGACGCTGGGGATGGGACCTGCATCTGAACGAGATCGTTTTCGGTTCCGACACGGTGCTCTATGATGGCCCCGGCGATTTCCAGCTCGCTCCCCGTGCCGACCTCTTCCGCATCGATGGCTTCGACGAGCGGATGCTGCTCGGCTGGCATGTCGATTCCAACCTCGCCCGCCGGCTCGGCTTTCTGCACGGCCCGCCGCGCTCCCTCGCCGATCATCTGTTCGGCTACCACTGCGATCACACGCGGCAGGTGACGCCGGCACATCGGCACGACCGGGTCGAGAACGACTGGAGGCGCTTCGTCGATGGCGTGAGCCGCGGAGACATTCCGGAGCAGAGCGACTGCTGGGGACTGGCCTCCGAGACGATCGAAGAAACCCGCCTCGACGGCCCGGCTGCGGGTTACGTCGGCGCGCTTCGGGCCGCGATCGGCGAGGGCATGAAGAAGCCGACGGAGATCGCGTACCGGGGCGACAGCTACGAAAAGGTCGGTTATGACCCGAGGCACGTGCTGCCGTTCGTCGTCGATGCGCTTTCATGCTATCCGCCCGCAACGACGATCGGATGGATCGGCGCCGACGCAGCGCTCCTCGACCGGTTCGTCACGGCGTGGGAGCGGCTCGGCTTCTCCGGTTCGGTGTTGGTTCCGGCCGAGGCGCCTTGGCTCCAAATCACTGCTCGACGAAGCTGGCGGCCGGTGCCGCTGGCCGAGCTTGTCCGGAGCGCGGCCGCGTTCGTGATCGATTTCGGCCCGCAGCCGGCGGCGGAAACGACATCATCGGCGGCGCCGCCCGAGCCGACGCAAATCCTGCGCTGCGTCGCGCTCTCGTTCCGCCGGCTGGTGACGGAGGAGCGCCGTCGGCTGGAGGACAAGGAGGCGCTGCCGCGGCGCTTCATTGCCGTCAATGCCGTACTCAGCCGGTTCGAGGGACTCGTACGCGCTCATATCGGCGCACCGCTCGCCCCGATCGGAACCAGGCTCAGGCAGGGCTTCGTTCTGCCCGCGGAGAATGGCTTCCGCTCGCTGCTGGCGACGCTCGACGTCGGCGGCGCCGGACGAAGGGAGGGCAGTCACGTCGCCACGCTCCCCGGCGTCGAAGGCTATGTCCTGTTCGGCGGCTACCGCGATCTGATGGCAGGCAGCTATCGCCTGCGCGTCAGCTTCGAGGGTCGGGATGTCCCGGAGCGATTCACCACTATGGATCTGATGGTGCTCGAAGTCGTGACCGGCAGCCACTATCTTGCGTTCCGGCCGATCACCGGAGCGGACATCGCTGCCGGCGACGTCGCGCTTGAATTCGCGGTCGCGGATGGGCTCCTCCATTACCTGATGGCGCTCCGGGCGGAATTCCGCTTGCTGACGCGCGGGCTGATGGAGGCGCGGGTCACCGGGGCGACGCTCGAAGACCTGGGCGCTGCCCCCGGCGGGTCCGCCGCCGCATTCGAGTGGCTGCCCTTGATGTTCGTGGGCAATGCCGGCCGGGCGCCGCCCGGGCGATCGCCCCGGTGGCAAATGAAACCGTGGCAAGTGAAGCCCTTGCGGCGGGCGCAACACCCTCCGGATGAGCCGATCCGGGCGACCGCGGCCGGGGTCCTGGCCTTGAAAGGCAAGAAGGGCTTCGTGGTTTACGGCCCGTACGTCACCCTCTTGCCCGGACGCCATCTCCTCGAGATCGACCTCGCGCCGGGCCCGGCGTATCGCCGAGCGGGGAAGATCGCCCCCGGTTCCATCCGGTTCGATGTCTTTTGCCTTGCCGGCGAGGAAGTCCTGGCCAAGGCTGAGGCCGGACCAGGGGCACTGGCCGGCGCCTCGGCGCGAATCGAGTTCACCGTACCGGACCGGCCGAACAGCACCGGCAGCCCGATGCGGCTCGAGTTTCGCGTCTGGTCTTCCGGCGAGGCCGGGTTCATGGTCCGCGGCGTCCGCACCCGCCCGATCGCACTCTTGCCGATTGGTGAGGCCTGGGCGGAGTCTGATGCCGTCGAGCCGATGAGAGCGGCTGCAGCACGCTGAGACCGAGGAGGGAAGATGAGCGGCAGCATTGCACTGGTCTGCGGGGCAGGGGGCTTCATCGGAAGCCATCTCGTCCGGCGCCTGAAGGCCGAAGGTTTTTGGGTCCGCGGCGTCGATCTGAAATTCCCGGAGTTCTCCGAGACCGCCGCCGACGATTTCGTGATCGGCGATCTGCGCTGCGCGAATTTCTGTCGCAGCGTCGTCGATCGCCGCTTCGACGAGGTTTATCAGCTTGCCGCCGATATGGGTGGTGCCGGCTACATCTTCACCGGCGAGCATGACGCCGAGGTGATGCACAATTCGGCGTCGATCAATCTGAATATGGCCGAGGCGTGCCGCCGCCGTGCGGCCTCGCGCATCTTCTACTCGTCTTCGGCTTGCATCTATCCGCTGCACAACCAGGAAGACCCGGACAACCCGAACTGCACCGAGGCGAGCGCCTATCCGGCGGCGCCCGACAGCGAGTACGGCTGGGAGAAGCTCTTCAGCGAGCGGCTTTATCTCAGTTACCAGCGCAATCATGGAATCAAGGCCAGGATCGCGCGCTATCACAACATCTTCGGCCCCGAAGGAACCTGGCAAGGCGGCAGGGAGAAGGCCCCGGCGGCGATCTGTCGCAAGGTAGCCGAGGCCCCGGATCGTGGCGAGATCGAGATGTGGGGGGACGGCAAGCAGACGCGATCCTTCCTCTATATCGACGAATGCCTCGAGGGCACGCTCCGCCTGACGCGTTCGGATTTCTCCGGCCCGGTGAATATCGGCTCCGAGGAAATGGTCAGCATCAACGAGCTGGCGCGGATGGCGATGCGCATCGCCGGCAAAGATCTCCAGGTGCGGCACGTGCCTGGTCCGCTCGGTGTGCGCGGCCGCAACTCCGATAACCGGCTGATCCGCGAGAAGCTCGGTTGGGCGCCTTCCCGGCCGCTGGAAGCGGGCCTCGCCGCGACTTATCGCTGGATCGAGCAGCAGGTGCGCGGGAAAGAACTGCGCCAGGCGGCGTGAAGGCAAATCGCGGCTTGCGCGCTTCTCTGCCACCCCTTATGTAAGGATGTTCCTTACCAGAGGTCTCCTTGATCAAGAGCAAGCTCACTACGAAGTCGCAAACGACGATTCCGCAGCCGGTGCGCAATGCGCTCGATCTTCGTCCAGGTGACGAGCTAGTCTATGAGATCGAGGGCTCTCGCGTGGTCCTGGCCAAGATGCGAAGCGGGCATGGGGCGGATGATCCGTTCCGCACGTTCAGCGAGTGGCATTCCGAGGCCGATCGCCGCGCCTATGCCGACCTTTGAGCAGGGCGACATCGTGCGCGTGCCGTTTCCCTATACTGATCGCGAAACTCGCCAGCATCGGCCGGCACTCGTGGTCTCCGCCGGCGGAGTCGGCGACGAAGAGAGATTGCTCTGGGTCGTGATGATAACCAGCGCGGAGAACCGACGTTGGACTGACGATCTTGATATCGGTCCAAATTATCGGCGTGTCGGCCTCCCGGCGCCCTCGATCGTGCGACCATCGAAGATTGCGACCATAGAGACGAAGGATGCGGGTCTGCTTGGGCGTGTCTCAAAGACTCTTATGGGGCAAATTCTCCTGGTGGTGGCGCGAACTCTTGCACTCCCATCCACGGGCCTTCCACCCTGATGGAGAGGGCGTCAACGCCAGCGGAGGAAACCATGGACCTCGCCGTCATCGGCCTCGGCAAGCTCGGCGCTCCGCTGGCCGCCGTGCTGGCCAGCGTCGGCCACCGCGTGATCGGCGTCGATGTCAATCCGACCTTCGTCGAAGCGCTCAATGCCGGGCACGCGCCGGTGAACGAACCTGGCTTGCAGCAGGCAATCGAGAAGGCCGGCTCGCGACTTTCCGCCACCACCGATTTCAACGCCGCGATCCGGAACACGGACGTTTCGTTCGTGATCGTGCCGACCCCCTCGGGGCCCGACGGCATCTTCACCAACCGGTGGGTGCTCGATGCCGTCCGCGAGATCGGAGGAGCGCGTCGCCAGTCCGATCGCTACCACGTCGTCACCATCACGAGCACGGTGATGCCCGGCTCGACCGGCGGCCCGATCCGGGCCGCGCTCGAAGAAGCGAGCGGCAGGATTGTGGGTGAAACGGTCGGCCTCGCCTACAATCCGGAATTCATCGCGCTCGGCAGCGTCGTCAGCGATCTGCTGCACCCCGACATGGTCTTGATCGGCGAGAGTGATCCGCGCGCCGGAAGTGTGCTCGAAACCCTCTATCGCAGCATCGTGGGCGAGGCGAAGCCGATCCAGCGGATGAACTGGGTGAATGCGGAGATCGCGAAGATCTCCGTGAATACCTTCGTCACGACCAAGATCAGCTATGCCAACATGCTGGCCGAGCTGTGCGAGAAGCTGCCCGGCGCAGACGTGGAGGTTGTCACCGAGGCGCTCGGCAAGGACAGCCGGATCGGGCCGAAATATCTCAAGGGTGCGCTCGGCTATGGCG
>JBOHMK010000340.1:0-2419 GCA_050730115.1 Acetobacteraceae bacterium | reverse complement strand
CGATGCGGGGCTCTGCCCCGCACCCGGCCAAAGGCACGCCTATGGAATCCCTTCTTTTGAAGTTCGGGGTCTGGAGCCTCAGGCCCCAGAAGTCCCATTGGGCGGGTCAAGGGCAGAGCCCTGGCCGCGGACTTCCGGTCCGGACACCGGACGCCGAAGCCAGAGCAACGCGGTGAAAGGTCCGATTCGGGCCTGGTTTTCCGCTCCATCTCCCGACGGTTCTCCTGATTCGGTGATCCGATGAATTTTCATGGCAGACTTGCTGACTTATATGATGGATTGGCCCTCGCGCTCCCGGAAACGGCCCGCTAGTCTCCGAACGTGCTGGCGGCGCGCCGCAGGCCGCATTCAGGGAGGACGCGATGCCCAACCGGAGCACCCTGCAGTTCGTGACCCTCCCCCAGCGGGCGCCCGATAAGCGCCCGGTCGACCAGCGGCGGCACGATTTCTCGGAGATCTATCGCCGCTTCGAGGCCGACGAGGCCGCCCAGCAGGCGAGTCGATGCAGCCAGTGTGGCGTCCCCTTCTGTACGGTGCACTGCCCGCTCGGTAACGACATCCCCGACTGGCTCAAGCTCACGGCCGAGGGCCGGCTCGAAGAGGCCTACGAGCGCGCCGCGGCCACCAACAACTTCCCCGAGATCTGTGGCCGGATTTGCCCTCCGGACCGGCTCTGCGAGGGCAACTGCGTGATCGAGAAGGGCTACGAAAGCGTCACCATCGGCGCGGTCGAGCGCTTCATTACCGATAATGCCTTCGACCAGGGCTGGATTCAGCCGCGCCGCCCGGGCCGCGAGCGCGGCCTCTCGGTCGGCATCGTCGGTTCGGGACCGGCCGGCCTCGCCGCCGCCGAGGAACTCCGCGCGCTCGGCTATTCGGTCATCGTCTATGACCGGTATGACCGCGCCGGCGGCCTGATGGTCTATGGCATTCCCAACTTCAAACTGGAGAAGGAGGTGGTGCAGCGGCGCATCACGCTGCTCGAAGATCAGGGCGTGCAGTTCCGCCTGAACTGCGACATCGGCTGCGACCTCTCGCTCGCCGAGCTCAGGCGCCGCCACGCGGCGGTGCTGCTGGCAACGGGGGTCTATAAGTCGCGCGAGCTGACCGCCCCGGGATCCGGCCTCGGCGGCATTGTGCCGGCGCTCGACTACCTGATCGCTGCCAACAGGGTCGGGCTCGGCGACAAGGTCGAGGATTTCGAATCGGGTCTCCTCGATGCGCGCGGCCGGCGCGTCGTCGTCATCGGCGGCGGCGACACCGCAATGGACTGCGTGCGCACCGCCGTTCGCCAGGGTGCGCTCTCCGTTTCATGCCTCTATCGCCGCGATCGGGCGAACATGCCGGGCTCGCTCCGCGAGGTCGCGAATGCCGAGGACGAGGGTGTGGAATTCATCTGGCTCTCGGCGCCGAAAGCCTTTCTCGGCAACCGCGAGGTCCGCGCCGTGCAGGGTGTCCGCATGCATCTCGGTCTGCCGGACGCAAGCGGGCGGCAATCGGTGGCACCGGCCGATGCGCCGCCCTTCCGGCTCACTGCCGATTTCGTCGTCAAGGCGCTTGGTTTCGCTCCCGAGGACCTGTCCGAGCGCCTGGGTGCGCCCGACCTCGCGCGCACCCGCTGGGGCACGCTCCGGATCAACCGCCGCACCCTGATGACCAGCCTCTCCGGCGTGTTTGCTGCCGGCGACATCGTGCGGGGTGCCAGTCTCGTGGTCTGGGCGATCCGCGACGGCCGCGAGGCGGCAGCCGGCATGCATGCCTGGCTGGAAGCGGAAACCGCCGCCGTCGCCATCGCCGCGGAGTGAGAGAGATGGGAACCGATCGGGAAACGGCCCACGAATTCCTTGCCGCTTTCGCCCGCAACAGGGTGCTGCTTGCCGGCACCTATGCACCCTCGGACGAGCATGATTCCTGCGGCGTCGGGCTGATCGCCGCGCTCGACGGCAAACCGCGCCGCGCCGTCGTCACCTCTGCGATCGATGCCTTGAAGGCGGTCTGGCACCGCGGTGCCGTCGATGCCGATGGCAAGACCGGGGACGGCGCCGGCATCCATCTCGAGATCCCGCAGGATTTCTTCGCCGAGGTCGTGCTGCGCGGCGGCACCACCCTTAAGCCCGGCCGGCTTGCGGTCGGCCAGGTGTTCCTGCCGAAGACCGATCTCGCCGCCCAGGAACGCTGCCGTCAGATCGTGGAGACCGAAATTCTGCGCGCCGGTTACGCGATCCACGGCTGGCGCCAGGTGCCGATCGACGTCTCGTGCATCGGGGAGAAAGCCAACGCGACCCGCCCCGAGATCGAGCAGATCATCGTCTGGAACGCTCCAGGGGCGGAGGAGGCGGCCTTCGAGCGCGATCTCTACGTCATTCGCCGGCGGATCGAGAAGGCCGCCATCGCCGCGCAGATCCAGGAACTCTATTTC
>JBOHMK010000339.1:0-4919 GCA_050730115.1 Acetobacteraceae bacterium | reverse complement strand
CGCGGCCCCAAGATTAAAAGTCTCGTGCTCTACCAACTGAGCTACGGGCTCGCGCCCGCCATCAACGCCGCCCGGCCTCTGCCGTCAAGCCGCAGCCGGGGGCGCCGTCGTGCTGCCTGGGCTTCCGGTTATGCCGCTATTCGATGCCTGAGCGCCCGCGCCACCACCTCCGGCTCGCGGGCTATCACCCTGAGGTAAGCCAGTGCCGGTGAATCCGGGCGCTTCCGGTTTTGCTCCCAATCCCGGAGTGTGCCGATCGGCACCTGATAACGCGCCGCGAATTCAGCCTGCGAGAGACCGAGCTTCTTCCGCACCGTGCGCACCAGCGCCGCAGCGACCTCGGCATCCGTCAGGATCGGTGCTGCATCGGGATCGCCGGCCACATTGCGTGCGATCTCTTCATCGGTTTGCGCGTCGATCTTTGCCCAGTCGATCTCGCGTGCGGCCTGTTGCGCTGCCTTGCGGTTCACTCGGACGGTTGCCATTGCCGCTGCTCCTGCCTGCTCGCCTTGCGCACCGAAATGATCCGGCAAATCTCGCCCCGCATCGTGTAGGTGCAGACGAACAGGCGCCCCTCGATGAAGCCAAAGGCATTCATCCGCTCTTCCCCGTAGTCCCGCCGGCTATCCACCACCTCGCCGATCCGGCTTTCAAGCACGAACAGCCCGGCCGCGAGCGGCACGCCATGCTTGGCCCGATTCGCTGCATCCTTGTCCAGATCGAACTCGGTCTGCATACCGATATATACGGCGAAGCCGTATCTTTTTCAAGCCAGTATCCAACGCTGGCCGCGGACCTTGCGGCCGCGCTTTTTGACCTGCATGTCCGGTCAATGTCTCGTTCAGAAGCAACGAGCACCTGACCGAGTTGCTAGATTTCCGTTATAAACCTTTGATCTGGGCTGGTGAGACCGCTGGGTCTCGAACCCGCGGCCCCAGGATTAAAAGTCTCGTGCTCTACCAACTGAGCTACGGGCTCGCGCCCGCCATCAACGCTGCCCGCTACCCGGCGTCAAGCCGCCACATCGGCGGCCTCGCCGGAAATCACCTCTTCGCGTCGCTCGCCATCTCCATCCGGATGATGCGATCGGGGTCGGTGACCCCGCCGTTCTGCCCGCTGCCCTTCTTGATCTCGTCCACGTACTGCATCCCCGACACCACCTGGCCGATGATCGTATACTTGCCATCGAGGAACTCCGCCGGCGCCAGGCAAATGAAGAACTGGCTGTTGGCGCTGTTCGGATCGCTGGTGCGCGCCATCCCGATCGTGCCGCGCAAAAACTTCGCTTGATCTGTGAATTCCGCCGGCAAATCGGGGAGCTTGCTGCCGCCCGTGCCGCGCCCGGTCGGATCGCCGCCCTGGGCCATGAAGCCGGCAATCACCCGCCAGAACGGCGTGCCGTCATAGAAATGACCGCGGATCAGCGTCTCCACCTGTGCCACGTTCCTGGGCGCCAGATCCGGGCGCAGCTCGATCACCACCCGCCCGTATTTCAGGTCCATGTAAACCGTGTTCGCCAGATCCGGCGCGGCGGCTTCGGCCGCAGCGGCAAGCATCGTCCCTCCGATCGTCGCGACACCCATCGTGGCGGCAATCATCGTGCGCCGGCGCATGACTCTTCCTCCGTCCGTGGACCATCCTCTGCCTTCACCTGCGCCAGCATGCGCGCCAGCACCAGCGGCGGAACGAACGACGACACATCGCCCCCCAATGCGGCAATTTCACGGACGAAGCGTGAGGAGATGAACTGATGCCGCTCGCTCGCCATCAGGAATACGGTCTCGATCGAGGAATCGAGCCGGTAGTTCATTCCCGCCATCTGGAATTCATAGTCGAAGTCCGCAACCACGCGTAACCCGCGCACAATCAGGTTGGCCCCGACCGAGCGCGCGAACTGCACCAGGAGCCCGTCGAACGGCCGCACTTCGATCACGCTTCCGGTGCGCCGCGCGATCGGTTTGATCTCCGCCCGCACCAGCTCGACCCGCTCCGCAAGCGGAAAGATCGGCGTCTTGCCGATGTTGGTCGCGACCCCCACCACCAGTCTCGGCAGGATCCGTGCGGCGCGGGCAATGATGTCGATATGCCCGTTGGTGACCGGATCGAAGGTCCCGGGATAGACCCCGCTCCGCATCGCCTGTCCCAGCTCAGCCATCACTCGCCTCTTCCCCGCCTGTCTCTTCAGCTCCGGCCTCTTCCGCCTCGTTCTCCACTACCGGGAAGACGCTGGTCACGCGTTCTCCGTTCTCAAGCCGGAACAATCTCACCCCCATCGCGTGCCGCCCCGTGATTCGCACCTGGTCGGCCGGCACGCGGATCAGCCGTCCGGCATCGGTCACCAGCATCACGTCGTCGCCACTGCGCACGGGAAATGTCGCCACCACCGCCTGCCCGCTCCGATCCGAGAGCGCGATATTGGCGATCCCCTGCCCGCCGCGCCCGGTCAGCCGGTACTCGTAGGCCGAGGTCCGCTTGCCGAAACCCTCGTCCGTCACCGTCAGCAAAAATTCCTCCGCCGCCTGCAGCGCCTCGAACCGTTCCTCCGAAAGCACGATCGCAGACGGAGAAGAATCGGCCTCGGGCGCGTCCTCCTCTGAGCCGTTGGTCTCAACTCCGCTGGCGAGCCGCCACCGCTCCGCCGCCATCCTGAGATAGGCGGCGCGTTCCTCGCCATCCACCGTGACGTGCTGCAGCATCGAAAGGCCGATCACCTCGTCGCCTTCCGCTAGGCGAATGCCGCGCACCCCGGCACTTTCGCGCCCCGAGAACACGCGCAGCACCTCGGCCGTGGTCGGGAACCTGATCGAGCGGCCGAGCCGGCTCGCCAGCAGCACGTCCTCGCCTTCCCTGCAGGTGGCGACACCGATCAGCCGGTCATCGCCGTCGAGCTTCATCGCGATCAGGCCACTGGCCCGGAGGTTGCGGAAGTCCGAAAGCCGGTTGCGGCGCACATGCCCGCTCGCCGTCGCAAATACCAGATGCAGGCTGTCCCAGAGCGTCTCTTCCAGCGGCAGCGGCAGCACCGCCGTCACCCCGTCGGCTCCGAGTTCCGGCAGCAGATTGACGAGCGCCCGGCCCTTCGCACCCCTTCCCGCCTCCGGCAAACGCCAGACCTTCTCGCGAAAAACCTTGCCCTTGCTGGAGAAGAACAGCACCCACTGATGCGTGTGGGCATGAAAACTCCGGGTCACGATGTCGTCGCCGCGCGTCGCCGCCGCGCTGCGGCCGCGCCCGCCACGATTCTGCGCACGAAACAGCTCCAGCGCCGTGCGCTTGATGAAGCCGTCACGCGTGATGGTGACAACCATCTGCCCCGGTTCGATCAGGCTCTCGTCGTCGGTGTCGGCCTCCCCCTCGACGATTTCGGTCAATCTCGGCACCGCGATCGCGCCCTGCACGGCTTGCAGTTCCGCGCGCACCACCTCGAGCCGCCTTGGGTGTGACGCAATGATTGCCAACAGCTCGCCAATCCGGGCCGAAACTTCCTTGAGCTCTTCCTCGATCTTCTCGCGCTCGAGGCCGGTCAGGCGCTGCAGCCGGATTTCCAGAATGCCGCGCGCCTGCGCCTCTGTCAGGTGCACCGTGTTATCCGCTCCGATTGCATTGCCGGCATCCTCGATCAGCCCAAGCAACTGCTCGAGCCCCGCGGCCGGCCAGGCGCGCTCCATCAGCGCGGCCCGCGCCGCCGCCCCATCACGGCTGGCGCGAATGAGCGCAATCACCGTGTCGATATCGCTGAGCGCAATCGCGAGCCCGACCAGAAGATGCCCCCGCTCTCGGGCCCGAGCCAGCTCGAAGCGGCTCCGCCGGAGCACCACTTCCTCGCGGAACGCAAGGAACAGCAGCAGCGCCTCCCTGAAGCCCATCAGCTGCGGCTGGCCGCCGGCCAGCGCCACCATATTGACCCCGAAGCTGGTCTGCAATTGCGTGAACCGGAAGAGCTGGTTCAGCACCACCTCCGCGGTGGCGTCGCGCTTCAGCTCGATCACGATCCGCATGCCGTCGCGATCGCTCTCGTCGCGCAAATCCGAGATGCCATCGACCGTCTTGTGGCGCACCAGTTCGGCGATTCGCTCGAGGAGACTCGCCTTGTTCACCTGATACGGAATCTCGGTCACGATGATCGCGTGCCGGTCGCGCCGGATCTCCTCGATCGTGCTCTTGGCGCGCATGATGATCGCGCCGCGCCCCGTCTCGTAGGCGGCGCGGATGCCACCGCGCCCGAGAATCTGTCCGCCGGTCGGAAAATCCGGCCCCGGCACCAGCTTCAGCAACTCACTGAGCGGCGTATCGGGCTCCGCGAGCAGCGCCAGCGCCGCATCCAGAATCTCGCCCGGATTGTGGGTCGGGATGTTGGTGGCCATCCCGACCGCGATGCCGCTCGCCCCGTTGATCAGGAGATTCGGGAACCTGGCCGGCAGGACGGCAGGCTCCTCCGCGCTTTCGTCGTAGTTCGGGCGGAAATCCACCGTGTCGCGGTCGATATCCTCGAGCAACAGGCTCGCCGCCCGCGCGAGCCGGACTTCAGTATACCGCATCGCCGCCGGCGGATCGCCGTCCACCGAGCCGAAATTGCCCTGCCCGTCGATCAGCGGTACGCGCATCGCGAACGGCTGCGCCATCCTGACCATCGCATCGTAAATCGCGGCATCGCCATGCGGGTGGTACTTGCCCATCACGTCGCCCACCACGCGCGCGGATTTGCGATACGGCTTGTCCGGCCCGTAGCCGGCCTCGTCCATCGCAAACAGGATCCGCCGATGCACCGGCTTCAATCCGTCGCGGACGTCGGGCAGCGCGCGCGCCACGATCACCGACATCGCATAGTCGAGGTAGGAGCGGCGCATCTCCTCCTCGAGCGTCACGGGAAGCAGACGCTCGGGCGGGGGCGCGCCCGACTCGGGAGTATCGCTCAAGGC
>JBOHMK010000338.1:0-1659 GCA_050730115.1 Acetobacteraceae bacterium | reverse complement strand
ATCTTGTCGCGGCAACCGTTTGGCTCAATTGAGGACAGGCCCTAGATCGCCAGGGGCACCGTACACTTTCAAATCGCCGGCCGGCCCATGGAGACGCTGCATGAAGGCGATGCGTTCTACGAGCCGGCCGGAACGACGATCCTGCATTTCGACAATGCCTCGGAACGCGAATCCCTGACCTTCATCGCCTTCTACCTCCTCGGCTCCGGCGAGCATGAACTGATCCGCATGTTGGAATAGGCGCGCGCCGGCTCGGCCGGGCGGAGCGCGCGGCCCTACCCGGAGGCTTTGCGGGCCGGTGGCGGGCGCGGCACGCCGATCGGGGGTGTGTCCTCGGTCATGCCGGCGAGCACCTCGGCGACGTGGCGCACTTTCACTTTGCTGCCCTCGCGTGACAGTCGGCCCGCCATGTTGAGCAGGCACCCGAGATCTCCGGCCAGCAGCGTGTCCGCACCGGTTGCCTGGATGTCCTTTGCCTTGTCTGCGACCATGCGCACGGAAATCTCCGGATACTTCACGCAGAACGTGCCGCCGAAGCCGCAGCAGACTTCCGGCTCGGCCATCTCCTTCAGGGTCAGCCCATCAATCTCTTTGAGCAGCCGGCGCGGCTGATCCTTGATACCGAGTTCGCGGAGGCCCGAGCAACTGTCATGGTAGGTGACGGTTCCCTCGTAGCGGGCGGGAACCAGTTCGACTTTGAGCACACCGGAGAGAAAGCTCACCAGCTCGTAGGTGCGGTCGGCGAGCTCGGCTGCAAGGGCGCGCAGGTTTGGATCATCATCGAAGAGGTGCGGCAGATGCCGTTTCAGCATTCCGCCACACGAGCCGGACGGCACGACGATGTAATCATAGCCGCCGAAGGCATCGAGGATGCCGCGCGCGATCTCGCGCGTCGTCGCGCGATCGCCCGAATTATAGGCAGGCTGGCCGCAGCAGGTCTGGGCGGACGGAACCTCGACCAGGCAGCCCGCTTTCTCCAGGAGGCGGATGGCGGCGAAACCGACCGTCGGGCGGTGGAAATCAACCAGACAGGTCACGAACAAGCCGACGCGCGGGCGAGCTTCAGGCATGCGTGCATGCTATCCGTGCGCGAGGAAGACCGAAACTCACGGCTTGGCAGGAGGTCGCGGCAGCAGCAGGTACGCTTGGCCGGTCGCGTTCATCGCTCCGGCCTCGCGTTCCGCATCGGCGCTCCAGCCGAAGAAGATGTCGGCGCGAAGCGGGGTTCTGATCGCGCCCCCGATATCCTCGGCGACCATCAGGTGTTGCAGTGGCTTGCCACTCACGGGATCGGTAGCGGAAACCCATACCGGCGCGCCGAGAGGGATGTAATTGCGGTCCACGGCCAGCGCCCGGGCCGGTGCGAGCGGCACGCCGAGCGCGCCGGGTGGGCCCATATCGGGCGGTATTCCGTTGAGGATCTGAAAGAACACGAACGAGGGGTTCTGATCCATCACGGCCTGGGCTTCGCCGGGATGGGAGCGAAGCCAGGCGATGATCGTGCCGAGCGTGATTGCGTTCTTCGGAATCGCTCCACGATCGGCAAGAACGCGGCCGATCGGTACATAGGGCTGGCCATTCTCGCCGTCATAGGCGACGCGAACGACAATCCCGTCGGGCAGATGGATCCGCCCCGCGCCCTCGATCTCGAGTACCAAC
>JBOHMK010000337.1:0-3918 GCA_050730115.1 Acetobacteraceae bacterium | reverse complement strand
ACCAAACGCATGCTGATCGATACCACGCACGCGGAGGAAACCCGCGTCGTGGTTCTGGATGGTAGCCGGCTCGAGGATTACGACGTCGAGACCGCTACCAAGAAACAACTTAAAGGCAACATCTATCTGGCCAAAGTCGTCCGGGTCGAGCCGAGCCTGCAGGCGGCCTTCGTCGAGTACGGCGGTAACCGGCATGGCTTCCTTGCCTTCGCCGAGATCCATCCGGACTATTACCAGATCCCGGTTGCCGACCGGCAGAAGCTCATCGCCATGCAGGAGGCCGAAGCGCGCGCCGCCGAGGAGGCCGAAGAGGCGGAAGCGGCAGCCGCGGCTGAGCCGCCGGCGGAACAAGGACCAGCCGATGAAATGGCCGAGCCGGGAGGCATTGCGGGTGAGGATGGCGCCAGTCGGTCGCAGCCGCCAGCTCATGTCGGTGAGGCCGCCATCGCAGCCGAAGTGCCGCTGAGCGGGTTCGAAGACGAGCCGCCGGAGCCGGTGGAACCCACGGAGTCGGCACTTCTGGAATCGGACCTGCTGATCGAGGCCGCACCGCCCGAAACGGTAGGTGGGGAGATGGAAACCGCGGAAGAGTTGCGCCCACCGCGGATCGCGCCACAGTTTCTCCACCAGTACAAAATCCAGGAAGTCGTCCACCGCCGGCAGATCCTGCTCGTCCAGGTCGTGAAGGAGGAGCGGGGGGCTAAAGGCGCGGCCCTCACCACCTACATTTCGCTCGCCGGGCGTTACTGCGTGCTGATGCCCAATTCGCCGCGCGGCGGCGGCATCTCGCGCAAGATCACCTCGCCGGCCGACCGGCGGCGGCTCAAAGAGATCAGTGCCGAGCTCGCGGTGCCCTCCGGCATGGGCCTGATCGTGCGGACGGCCGGCGCCAACCGGCCGAAGCCGGAAATCCGGCGCGACTGCGAGTACCTGCTCCGGCTCTGGGATCAAATCCGCGACACGGTGATGAACGCGGTCGCTCCGGCCCTGATCTACGAAGAAGCAAGCCTGATTAAGCGGGCGATCCGCGACGTCTATTCACGAGATGTCGAGGAGCTCCTGGTAGATGGCGAGCAGGGCTGGCATGCAGCACGCGAGTTCATGCGCACGCTGATGCCGACGCACGCGCGCAAAGTGCAGCTTTGGAAAGACGCGGCTGGCCGGAGCCTCTTCTCGCACGAGCGCGTCGAGGCCGAGCTCGATCGCATCCTGAGCCCCACGGTCGGGCTGCGCTCTGGTGGTTCGCTGGTGATCAACCAGGCTGAGGCGCTGGTTGCGATCGACGTCAATTCCGGCCGTGCTACCCGGGAGCGCAACATCGAAGAGACCGCGCTCCGCACCAATCTCGAAGCCGCCGAGGAGGCAGCGCGTCAGCTCCGGCTGCGCGATCTTGCCGGTCTGATCGTGATCGACTTCATCGACATGGAAGTGCGCAAGCACAATGCGATGGTGGAGCGGCGCCTCAAGGAGGCGCTGAAGAGCGACCGCGCGCGGGTACAAGTTGGGCATATCAGCCATTTCGGCCTGCTCGAGATGAGCCGCCAGCGCCTTAGGCCCTCGCTCACCGAGACCAGCTTCTCGGTCTGCCCGCATTGTGACGGTAGCGGGCATGTGCGCAGCACGGAAAGTGCGGCCATTCACCTCTTGCGCATGCTGGAGGACGAGGCGTCACATCGCGCGAGCGAGCTTCGGGTCCACGTGACGAGTGCGGTTGCGCTCTACGTCCTTAACCACAAGCGAGCCTGGCTCAACGAGATCGAGGCGCGGCACGGCGTCAGCGTCGGGTTCGCGGTCGACGACGCAGAGCCGCTTTCCGCGATGCGGATCGATCGGGTGCGCGGCTCTGCGGCGGCGGAGCCGCAGGCCGCGATTACGGTTGCAGCCACTGCCGTCGCGTCCGCCGCGGCCGGAGAGGAGTCGGCTGCGGTCGCCGCATCGCCGGTCGAGGGCGACCAGCAAGTCGGCGTCGCCGCCGCGGCATCGCCGGCGAACGAGGCTCCTGAGGAGGCTGAGGATGGAGAGCGCCACCGCCGCCGCCGCCGCCGCCGGCGGCGGCATCGCGAGGAGGGCCAGCAATCGGCAGCCGAGGAGTTGCCGCCGGAGTTTGCGGAACAGCCGGAGGTCTCGGAGGCTTCGAACGGCGAGGATCGCGATCTCGTGCATGAGGCGCATGCTGCTCCGCGCGCCGGCCGGCCCGAACGCAGCAGACGTGGGCCTCGTCCGGCGCAGCGCGGCGGAGTCCGCCGGGAGGCCGAGCGGCCGCGACCCGCGGACGGCCCTGCAACGCCGGCGCCGCAGCCGGACCTCGGATATCCTGTTGGCCCCGCTACTGTTGGCCCAACTGTTGTTGGGCCCACCGTTGTTGGCCCCACCGTTGTTGGCCCCACCGTTGTTGGCCCCACTCCGGCCAATCCGTTCGCTGACGCGGCGCTCGATCTCTTCGATGCGATCGAGGCTGCGGCGGAGCGGGCTGCACCGCCGCCCCGGCAGCTCGATCCTGCCCCGCCGGCTCCTGACTTGGCTGCACCGGCCTCCGATCTGGCCTCGCCGGGGACCACCCCCCGTCCCGAAGCCCCGCCCGTCGATGACCGTCCTCCTCAGCCGGCTGTCAGGCCGATCGTGCTCGGCACCGAGGACGCTGCGCAGAAGGAAAAGAAACGCGGCTGGTGGCAGCGTTGAGGTGGAGGCGTCGGGCCACGCCGGGGGGTCGGATGCGATCAGGAGCAGGAGCTTGAAGAACGTTGCGCCGTTGCGGCTGCACGTGCCCGAGCCACCTGCCCGGCCGGGCCAGACGCCGGACTTCGGTTGGCTCAACGTGCCGGAGGCGGGCTCGGTGCCGCGCCCGGACATTGCGACGACACCGAGCGAGATGCGCGGTCATGCCTACGATCTCATCCGCGTGCTTGATGATCAGGGCACGGCAACCGGTGGGTGGAACCCCGGGCTCGATCCCGATACGCTGCGGCGGGGCCTCCGCACAATGATGCTGACGCGGGCCTACGACGAGCGCATGTTCAGGGCGCAGCGTCAAGGCAAGACCTCCTTTTACATGCGTTGCACCGGGGAAGAGGCGATCGGGGTCGCCCAGGCTATGGCGCTCGACGATCGCGACATGATCTTCCCGACCTATCGGCTGCAGGGCCTCCTGATCGCCCGCGGCTGGCCGCTCGTCGATATGATGAACCAAGTCTTCTCTAACACCAGGGATCGGCTGAAGGGGCGACAGATGCCGGTCCTCTATGCGAGCAAGGCGGCCCAGTTCTTCTCGATCGCCGGCAATCTCGCCACGCATTTCCCCGAGGCGGTCGGCTGGGCGATGGCATCAGCGATCAAGCACGACGACCGGATCGCAGCCGGCTGGGTCGGCGAGGGCTCGACCGCCGAAGGTGATTTTCACCATGCCCTGACCTTTGCCAGCGTCTATCGCGCGCCGGTGATCCTCAATATCGTCAACAACCAATATGCCATCTCGACCTTTCAGCGCATCGCCGGCGGCGAGGACACCACCTTTGCGGCTCGTGCCGTGGGCTATGGCCTGCCGGCGCTGCGCGTTGATGGCAACGACTTCCTCGCCGTCTTCGCGGCAACCCGCTGGGCCGCTGACCGCGCGCGGTCGAACTTCGGTGCGACGGTGATCGAATTGCTGACCTACCGTGCGACCGCGCATTCCACCAGTGACGATCCGGGCAAATACCGTTCGGCCGAGGAGGCGGGCCGGTGGCCGCTCGGAGACCCGATCGCGCGCCTTGGCCAGCACCTCATCCGGATCGGCGAGTGGTCGGAGGCGCAGGGTGCGGCTCTCGCGGCTGAGGTCGAAAGCGAGGTCAAGGAGGCGAGCCGGGAGGCGGAAAGTTACGGCACCCTCGATTCCGGGCCGCATCACAGCCCGGCCACGATGTTCGACGACGTGTTCAAGGA
>JBOHMK010000336.1:0-8540 GCA_050730115.1 Acetobacteraceae bacterium | reverse complement strand
GAATGGGGCAAGAACTGCGTCATGTTCGCCTTCTCCAAAGTGCTCGGGAAGAGCACCGGGACGCTGGCCAAGGAGATCGTCGACGGTCACATCGGCGGCGTCGAGCGCATCGAGGACATGGAGAATTCGTCGGTCATCAAGAAGGTCCTGATTGCCTATCGCTTCACCCCCGTGATCGAGGGCGGTGCGAAGTGGGCGACGTTGCGCACCAGCATCCGCAGCAAGGCGCCGCGGCGGCTATATGCAACCTACTGGCGGAATAAGACAGCGGAAGACTGGACGGATAAGGAGGTTAAGCCCGGCAAATCCGACCATGCGTTCACGATCCTGTCGTACTCGACCTGCATGCTGTTGCCGATGACCAACGATTCCACTTTCGACAACGGGCATCCGACCGATACGGACTGGATCTCCGCGTGGGTGCCGCCCGCAGGTGAGGGAGTCGAGGTTGACAAGAGCTTCACCGTGGTCGGGAAGGGCTTCCGGCGCCTCGGCTACGCCTGAACGGTCCCTCCGACGCTCAGTTCACCTCCATGAACACAGGATCATGGTCGCTCGCTTCGACCGGGGCTACCCAGACGTTGCCGGATGGTGCGTTGCCCTTCGTCATGATGACGAAAAAATCGAGCACGTGCATGCTGTTGTGGGTCGGCATGTCCGGCGGCGTATGGCAGACGACGGTGTGGAACGCACCGCCGCCCCGCTTCGCGGCCATCATCGCGATCATCATCTCGACGCTCGCTGGATCGGTGTTGAAATCGCCGCCGATGACGATGTTGTTCACGCCGTTGAATGCGAGCTTTTCCTGACACTCGTGCAGCAACTGGCTGGTATCTGAGTTGTCGCTGGCGGAGATGGAGTGCCACGAGACGAAGATCGTATCGCCGATCTGAATGGCGGCAGGCTTGCGGCCCGCGATGCCGCCGCCGACGCTGTTGAAGCTGATCTCCGTGGCGTTCACATTCCAGAACGTCTGGTTGACCAGGATGTAGTTCGTGCAGCGTTCGTTCTTGGCGCCGACGGACTGTCCCTGGACGGTGTGAAACAGGCCGTCACCCCAGACCTTGTTCACCCCTCCCTCCTGCAGGAACAGCACGTTGGTTCCGGCATGGATCTCCCGGACGATTGCGGCCTTCTTCCCCTCCACGAACGAGCCCTGTGTGTTCCAGGTCGCAACCCGCATCTTCACCTCCGGCAATGACGCCCATGGTTAACACGGCGCCGGACTTGCGGAGCGATAGGGCATTCTGCCATTGTCGGGTGGCACAGTGGAGGTTGCTCCGGAGCCCTTGGTTCGCAGGATCGTCCCTTACTTCCTGACCCGCCCCGCCGGCGCGCGGAAGAGCGTGTGAGCGTGGGTCACGGCTCTACGCCGCGTCGCGTCCATGTCGTGACATGGGGCTGTCAGATGAACGTCTATGACAGCGAGCGGCTTCAAGATGTGTTGCTGGCTGCAGGCTGGGGCGCCGCGGAACACGCCGCCGAGGCCGATCTCGTCATCCTCAACACCTGCCATATCCGTGAGCGCGCGACCGAGAAGCTCTTTTCCGAGCTCGGCAGGCTGAGGCGGCTTAAGGAGGGCCGCCGCGCCCGGGGCGAAGAAATGCAACTCGTCGTGGCCGGCTGCGTCGCCCAGGCCGAGGGCAAGGAAATCCTTGCCCGCGCCCCCTTCGTGGACGTCGTGCTCGGGCCACAGACCATCCACCGGCTGCCCGGCCTCATTGCCAGGGCCGAGCGCGAGGGGCCGGTGGTCGATACCGAGTTCCCGGTCGAGCCGAAGTTCGATTTTCTCCCCGAGGCGCGGGCGGCAAGCGGCGGGGCCGTTGCCTTTCTCGCGATCCAGGAGGGGTGCGACAAGTTCTGCAGCTTTTGCGTCGTGCCCTACACCCGCGGCGCCGAGATGAGCCGCCCGGCCGCCGCGGTGCTGGCGGAAGCGCGGCGGCTGGCCGAGCGCGGCGCGCGGGAGGTCACGCTCCTCGGCCAGAACGTCAATGCCTGGCGAGGGGCGGCACCCCATGGCGGGCACTCGTCGCTGGCCGAGCTTTTACGGGCTCTGTCCGAGATCCCGGGCATTGCGCGGCTGCGCTACACGACTTCGCATCCACTCGATATGGACGAGGCGCTGATCGCCGCGCACCGCGACAATCCGGTGTTGATGCCGTTCCTCCATCTGCCGGTGCAGTCGGGCTCGGATGCCGTGCTGAAGCGGATGAGGCGACGGCACCGGGCGGCGGATTATCTCAGGATCATCGAGCGGTTGCGGGCGGCGCGGCCCGACATTGCCCTCTCGTCAGACTTCATCGTCGGGCATCCGGGCGAGACTGAGGTGGATTTCGAGGCGACGATGAAACTCGCTGGCGAGGTCGGGTTCGCGCAGGCCTTCAGCTTCAAATACTCGCCCCGCCCAGGCACGCCGGCGGCCGATGCGCCCGACCAGGTGCCGGAGGCCGAGAAGAAGGCACGGCTCGCGGCCCTCCAGGCCCTGCTCCGCCAGCAGCAGCTTCGGTTCAACCATGCGATGGTCGGGCGCCGCATGAGCGTGCTGTTCGCCGGCGCCGGTCGGAAGCCGGGGCAGGTCGTTGGCCGATCGCCGTATCTCCAGCCGGTGCATGTCGGCGCTCCGGCCCGGGGCGCCCTGGACGGGGGTGCTTCGGCCAGGGGCGCTTCAGAGGGGGCGTCGGCGCTCATCGGTCAGATCCGCGAGGTGCGGATCCTGGAAGCACTGCCCAACTCTCTTGCCGCAACCCTTGACGTAGAGGAGCCCGCTGTCGCTTGACAAATCTCGCTGCTTCCGCCCTGGCGCCCCCGCCGGGTAAGACGCTCACGCTGCATTTCTCGGACAACGCATTGTTGGCACTGCTGCTCGGTGAACATGACCGGCACTTGGTGCGGCTCGAGCAGGCCTTTGGTGTCCGGCTCGCCTGCCGGGGCAACCGGGTGGCGATCAGCGGCGAGCCCGAGCGGGTGGCAGCCGCCGAGGCAGCCCTGACCGGGCTCTACCGGCGGCTCGAACAGGGCGAGATGGTGAGCGGGGCGGCGATCGAGACGGCAATCCGCCTGGCCGAGGAGGACGCCGATCCCAGGAACCCCGCAATGCTGCCGCTCACCGACCGGCCGGCGATCCGCACCCGGCGCGGGGTCGTGGCGGCGCAAAGCCGCGGCCAAGCCGCGTACATGGAGATGCTGGCCGAGAGCGAGATGGTGTTCGCGGTCGGGCCGGCGGGAACCGGCAAGACCTATCTCGCGGTCGCACAGGCGGTCGCGATGCTGGCGAGCGGGCGGATCGATCGGATCGTGCTCTCCCGGCCCGCCGTGGAGGCAGGCGAACGGCTTGGCTTCCTGCCGGGCGACATGAAAGAGAAGGTCGATCCCTATCTCCGCCCGCTCTATGATGCCCTCGGCGAGATGATGCCGACCGATCAGGTGATGCGGCGGCTGGCGAGCGGCGAAATCGAGGTGGCACCGCTTGCCTTCATGCGTGGGCGGACACTCGCACATTGCTTCGCGATCCTCGACGAGGCGCAGAACACGACCCCGGTGCAGATGAAGATGTTCCTCACCCGCATGGGCGAGGGGACGCGGATGGTGGTGACCGGGGATCTGTCGCAGATCGATCTGCCGGCGGGTGCGACCTCGGGCCTCGAGGATGCGTTGGCGACGCTTGAAGGAGTGGACGGATTGGCAGTGGCGCGGCTCGATCGGCGCGACGGCGTCAGGCATCCGCTGGTCGGCCGTATCGTCGCCGCCTACGAGGCGCGTGGCGCGTCGGTGCGGCGTGAACGCCGGATGCAGGACAGCGATGGACCCGCAAAGTAGCCGCCCCGCGACAGCGGGGCCCAGAATGCATACACCGGCCCACAAGCACGTCGATAAGCCGGCGGTCATTGTGCAGGATCCGGCTTGGCGCCGACGGGTGCCAGGGGTGCTGAGGATCGCCGAGCGCGCAGCGGCGATCGCGGGCACCACGGCCCCGGCTACAGTGGTGCTGGCCTCGGACCGAACCGTGCGACGGCTCAATGCGCGCCATCGTGGGCGGAGCCGGGCGACCAACGTACTGAGCTTCCCGGGGTCAGGGGAAATCGTCCTCGCGCTCGGCGTGGTCTGCCGCGAGGCTCGGGCCGTCGGCCAAGCGCCGGGCGCGCACCTCGCGCATCTCGTTACTCACGGCGCACTCCACCTCGCGGGCCACGATCATCACCGGGCGGGTGAGGCTCGCCGGATGGCGCTCGCCGAGACGCGGCTCATGCGTCGGCTCGGCGTGCCCGATCCGTGGCGGCGGGCATGAACGGCCCCAGCCTCTTGCATCGTCTGGGCAGCCGCCTCGGCCGGCGTGGCGAGTCGAGCCTCCGCGAATCGATCGCCGAGCTGATGCAGGAGGCGGCAGAGCCGCCATTGCCGGGCGAGGCGCCGGAGCTCGACGGCCACGAACGCGCGCTGATCGCCAATGTGCTCCGGTTGCGCGACACCACCGCCGATGACGTGATGGTGCCGCGCGCCGACATCGTGGCGATCCGCCTCGATGCGACCCTGGAAGCGGCGCTCGCTCTCATTCGTCACGAAGGCCACTCGCGGCTGCCGGTCTACCGCGAGCAGCTCGACGAAATCGTCGGCATGGTCCACATCAAGGATGTGTACGGCTATGTCGGCCAGCCGGAGGAATTCCGGCTGCAGGAAATTCTGCGCCAGCCGCTCCTGGTGGCACCACAGATCCCGGTGCTCGATCTCCTGTTTCAGATGCGCCAGAGACACATGCACCTGGCGCTGGTGGTGGACGAGTACGGCGGCATCGACGGACTGCTGACGATCGAGGACCTGGTGGAAACGATCGTCGGCGACATTGCGGACGAGCATGATGAGGCGGAGGCCTCGATGATCACCGTGCGCCCGGACGGCGCGCTCGATTGCGATGCCAGGCTCTCGATCGAAGCGCTCGAGGAAAAGCTCGGGCCGGTGCTCACGGCGGAGGAGCGGGCCGCGGATCTCGAGACCGTGGGCGGGCTGGTCATGATGCTGGCCGGGCGGGTTCCCGCCCGCGGCGAGGTGCTCAGGCATCCTTCCGGGCTCGATTTCCGCGTGCTGGAAGCAGACGCGCGCCGCGTCCGGCGCGTCAGGATCAGGCGCGCGGCGGCCGGCGCAGACTAGCTTCGCTTAACTGCTCGAAGTTGGTGCACATGTGTCAAGTTTTTGCAGCGCAACATGGCTCGTCGGTCTGAGGCGGAGCCTCGCTGGGAGTTTGCTGAAAAGCCGGGGCAAGGGCTCCGCCCTTGGCCCTCAATGCGACCTTGGGGGGTCCGAGGCCCCAGCCTCCCGAACCTTAAGAGAAGGGATTCCAAAGGCTTGCCAATGGCCGCCTGCGGGGCAGAGCCCCGCGTATTTTCCTGGCGGAAGCCACGACACCGTTTTTCAGCAAACTGCTGGCCCGCGTCAGGCTGCCCGCGCAGCCCGGCACCCTTTTAAGTTGGTGATCCCACCTGGGGCGATCGCGAACTGAGGTCGCACCTCAGGATTCCGCCGGCATCGCGTCGTCGGGTCCGAGTTCGAGCAGCCCGGCGGCCGCGGTGGAATCGGGTGCCTCGACGGCCGAAAGCTTGGAGCGGACGACACGGGTGCGGCGGCGGGCGGCTTCAATCGTGCCGGACATGGTGCCGGTTTGTTTCGCGAGGCGCTCCAGCACCCCGTCCATCTTCATCATCTCAACCTTCGTAGCGCCAAGCAGGCGGCGCACCTCGTCTGCCTTCTGTTCAAGAGCCAGCGTCACGAAGCCAAGCTGTATCGTGCGAATCAGCGCCGGCAGCAGACTCGGGCCGAGGATCAGCACTTTGTGGACGCGGCCAAGCTCTTCGATCAGGCCGGGAATGCGCGCCACTTCCGTATAAAGCCCGTCGGTCGCGAGGTAGAGGACCGCAAATTCCACCGTGCGCGGCGGATGGATGTATTTCTCGGCGATCTTGCGCGCCTCATCGCGCACCCGCCGCTCGACGGCGCGCCGGGCGGCGCGCTCTGCCTCGGCGTCGCCGTTCTCGGCGGCAAGCACCATCCGCTCGTAGTCCTCGAGCGGGAACTTCGCATCGATCGGCAGCAATGGCGCCTCAGCACCGCGTGCCGGCATGCGGATCGCGAATTCGACCGCTTCGTCGCCGTCCTCGCGGAGCTTGCAGTTCGTCTCATAGGCTCCCGGTGGAAGGAGATCGTCGAGCATCGCGCGAAGCTGCGTCTCGCCCCAGCCGCCGCGTGTCTTGACGTTGGCGAAGATGCGCTTGATGTCGCCGATTTCGGCAGTGACCGCCTGCACCTCTCCCATCGCTTTCTGCACTGCGGCAAATTGCTCGATCACCCGGGAAAAACTTTCGTCCATCCGCTTCTGCACGCTGGCCTGCAGATCCTCATTCACGGTTTTCTGGATCTCCGAGAGCTTCGCCTCGTTGCCAAGGCGTAGCTCGGCAAGCTTTTCCTCGGTCATCGCGCGCAGCCGCTCGAACCGTTCCCCCTGATCGCGCCCGGTTCGCTCGGTGGTTTCGGCGAGCGCCAGGCGGAGCTTTCCCTGCTCCTCGGCGAGTGCGGCACGAAATTCGCCGAGACTTTCGGCAAGCTGCAGGCGCAGGCCCTCCTGGCGCTCGACGATCAGTGCGGTCAGGGTGCGTTCGGTATCGGCAAGACCGCCACGCGTGACCTCACCGAGCGCCTTGAGACGCGCCAGCGCCCGGCCCTGAGCGAAGATCGCGATCAGGGCGATGACGAGGGCGAGGCCGAGCAGGGTTGCAGGAAGGGTCGGGGGCATCTTCGATCTCCGCGGAGCATTCTGCGATTATCCCAGTATTTGGGCGGGCAGGGGAGGGCATCGACATTCGGCAGTTGGCGGCCACGCTCCCAAAGCGCAGCATCCGGCGCATAGAGAGGAGACTTGGCTGACAAGGAGTTGCGATGGGCGAGGCGGCGCCGGCGGTGCGCGCTGGAATGTTTACGACCTGGCGGCGGCGGCCGCTCGGCCGCCCCGGAAATGTCCGGCGGCCGGCCCTGTTCCTGGTCGTGATCTCTGTTGCGGCGAGCCTTCTCTCGCCATCGTTTCTCACGCTGCGCAACCTGCTCGCGGTGCTGACGAGTTCCAGCTTTCTCATCGTGCTGGCCGTGGGCGAGGCATTCGTGATCCTGGTCGGGATGATCGATCTCGGTGTGGAGAGCGTGCTCTCCGCGGGCTGAATGTTCGTGGCCTGGCTCACGGTATTGCACGGCGTGGCATGGCCGCTCGCGGTGCTGGCGGGGCTTGCGGCCGGCAGCGCGGTCGGCTTGGGCGTCGGCCTCCTGGTCGCCCGCGGCGACGTTCCGTCTTTCATCGCCACACTTGGCACCTACTGGGGCATCCGCGGCGCGGCCTTGCTGTCCAATGCCGGCAACTACATCAGCCCCGACAGTGTGCACCCGCGACGGCCGTTCGGATTTGCCTGGATCGCCGGCGACATCGGCAGCGTTTCAGTACTGATCGTGGTGGCGCAGGCGGTCGTCCTGGTCGGGCAGGCCGTGATCTCGGCAACTCCGCTCGGAAGCTGGATTAAGGGGTTCGGGTCGAACGAGAATGCCGTCAGCGCCGTCGGCCTGCCAAGCGACCGGATCAAGGTGTTCGTATTCGTCGTCTCGGGCGCCACCGCGGCGCCCGGCGGGATCATGCTCACCGCCTGGCAGCAATCGATCTATCCGCTGAGCGGGGAGGGGGATTCACTCTCCGCGATCGCCGGTGTGATCTTGGGCGGCATTCCCTTTACCGGCGGCAGGGGCAGCATTATCGGCGCCGCTCTCGGCGTCCTGGTCATCGGAGTGATCAACGATGTGATCGTGCTGCTCGGGCGCCCTCGCTCTACCGGTACATCTTCGTAGCCTGCATCCTGATCCTGGCGGGGCTGCAGGCGCGCTTGCAGCACGCCAAATAAGGGGTCTCGCTCAGAACATTGCGTGCACCAGATCGGCAACACTGAGGCCCCGGTTCGTGAGCATGGTACGGATCGTGCCCTGGAAAAAACGCAGATCTGATCGGCGATCGCGAGGAGGTCTTCGAGGCGGTGGCTGACGAGCAGCACGCTCTTGCCCGCTGCGCGCAGACGCCGGATCAGATCGAGCACATCGGCGATCTTCTGCACCGAAATCGCCGCGGTCGGTTCGTCCATGATGACCATGCTGCGCTCGAACAAAAGCGCCCGCGCGATCGCTACGACCTGCTGCTCGCCACCCGATAGCTCGGCCACGATGTCGTTCGGGCGGATCTTCGTATTCAGCGTCTCGAGGACTTTAGCGGCGCGGGCCTGCATCGCGTGGTGCGACGCCAACAGGCCGAAGCGGCGCGGCTCCTCGCCGAGAAAGAGGTTTTCCGCGACCGTCAGATCCGGCGCCAGCTCGAGCTTCTGGTAGATCATTTCGATCCCGCGCAGGCGGCGCGCGACCGCCGGGGAGGAGATGCGAACCGGCCTGCCGTTATGCAGAAGGGTTCCCGAATCCGGCCGGTTATAGCCGGTCAGGAGGGAAAGGAACGTCGATTTGCCGGCCCCGTTGTC
>JBOHMK010000335.1:0-4877 GCA_050730115.1 Acetobacteraceae bacterium | reverse complement strand
GTGGCCGCTGCCCATGAATATCAGGGCGCGGGCCTTGGGAAAGGCATCATGGCCGCGGCCGAGAACTGGCTCAGGCAGCGCGGGGTGTGGAAGATCCAATTGCTCGTGCGGAACGGAAACGAGCGCGCGCGGCAGTTCTATGAACACCTCGGGTACCGCGATACAAGCTCGGTCTGCCTCCAGAAAGTCATCGGACAAATTCCAGGCCGTTGAGGCGTCATTTTTTGGTGACGCGATCGCCGGCGCCGTCGATATCGGCGCCGAGCCCGACTTGGCCTTCGACCAGCAGTTGAACCGGTTGTAGATCGTGGTTGGCGGTCGGTATTCGGCCGGACAGTCAATCCACGGGCGGCCGACATCAAGCAAGTGCATGATCACACTGCTCACCTCGCGGCTCCGCCGCGGTTTCACGCCGCATCGAAATGAAAGCCCTCTCCGCCCCATTTTGGGGGGGAGAGGGTTGGGTGAGGTGGTGGTTGAGTGAGGCGAAGACCGAGCGAGACACAAGGCGGGGGCCGCTGCATAGAGCACAGCAGGCGAGGAATTTGGTTGTGTCAGCCACGAAAAATTCCTGGTACCAGGCGGATGGTGGCTGCTCCGTTGGAGAAGAGGCCGAGCACCCCGGCGTGTCGTTTGATTCGCCGCCGGGGCGCCCGATCGCATTGGTACCATTCACCCCGGCGCGCGCCCCCGCAGGCTCCGCATGTTGTGCACGTGTACCCAGGCGCCCGCCCCAATCCGGAGCGTCGCTTCGCCGATCGCCTCGCCGTATTTGACGATCCGATCGCCCGGCGCCAGATCGGTCAGGGCGATCTTGTGACAGAAGGCAATATCCTGCTCGGCAACGATATCGAAGCGGGCGCCGCTGCAGGCAACGCCAACCGTCTCGCCCTGCTGAACCGCCCGCAGCAGCGTCGCCACGTTGTCCGACGTCCGCACGGCAACGGCATCGGCGGGATTTTGGCTCACAGCGCCGCTCCATAGCGACTGACGACCTCATCGCCCTCGCCCAGGATCTCACCCCAGGTTCGGGAACCGGATGCCACATCGGTCAAGGTTTCAAACAGCTCGGAGGCGGCCGCGGCAAGGCTTCGCGCGCCCGAAAAGACACCGCTGGCGTCGTAGTCCAGTTGCTGTCCCAGGCTGTGGGCGGAGAGCGGATTGGCGCAGACCTTGATGGTCGGCGCCAGCGAATTGACGAAGCTGTTGCCCACGCCGGTCGTGAACAGCATGATCTGCGCGCCCGCGACCGCGAAGCCGGTCAGCGATTCGGGGGAATAGGCGGCGCCGTCCATCACCCAAAGTCCCGGCCCGCGCGGCGCCTCCCCGTACCCAAGCACACCCTCAATGGGCGCGGCGCCGCTCTTGCAGATATTGCCGAGCGATTTCTCCTCGATGCTGGAAAGACCCGCGGCAATGTTGGTCGGACCCGGATTGTTCCCGGTCAAGTCGATCCCGGCGGCAACGGACATCCGCTCGCGCGCCAGAACCGCGTTGCGAATCGCTTCCCCAACCGCCGGCGATACCGCACGGCCCGCCAGCAGATGCTCCGCCCCGAGCCACTCGGTGGTCTCTCCGATCATGCTGCGCCCGCCGGCGGCCATCAGCCGGTCCGACACCAGGCCAAGTAGCGGGTTGCTGACCAGGCCCGAACTGGGGTCGGAGCGCCCGCATTCCATGCCTATGCACAGCGCATCCAGCGGAGCGCGAGACCGGCGCTGACGCGTGAGGCCATGGGCCAGTGCGGCACCCGCGCGGATGCCGCGCTCGGTCAGCCGGATCGCATCATGGCCGCAATCGTCCATCGTCAGGGCGGCGCAAGGCTTGCCCGTCGCTTCGGCGATCGCGGCTATCCGCTCCATGACCGGAGGATTGTCGCCGATCAGCAGGGTTGCGCCGATATTGGGGTGCGCCACGAACCCGTGCAGCGCGCGCTGGCTGATCTCACGGTCGTGGCCCATGAGACCGGCCCCGTACGGATTGCCGATGACGAGCGCGCCGCGAATGCAGGTCGCAATGCGACGCGCCGTAGGCCCGGTGAGGCCGGCGATGGACAATACCAGCAGGTGATTGCGGACCCCCGCCGCTCCATGCGGACGCTGAAAACCCCAGAACCCGTCCGGCATGCCTGCGCCTTTGCGCTGTGATCAATCAGTGATATACGACTGCGCGAGGAGAACGGCAACGTGCTTCGCGTCGAGGCCTATGAGCGTTTCAAACAGCGCATCCTCTCCGGGGAGCTGAAGGCGGGGCAGTTCGTGACCCAGCGCGAGCTCGCGGAGTTGGCCCGCGTCCCGCTCGCCGCGGCACGCGAAGCCATCCAGCGCCTCGAATTCGAGTCACTGATGAAAGTGTTTCCGCAGCGCGGAATCCAGATTGCCGATGTCTCGGTGAGACTGACCCGGGAGGCCTATCAGTTGCGGCTGATCTATGAGGAAGCCGCCATCCGGATCTTCGCCGAGCAAGCCCCCGCTTCATTGGTCCAGGATCTGCTGAAACGCACCGCCGCCGCGGCCGACCTCTCCCGACAGAGGCTCACCCCCCAGCTTCGCGCGCGCGCCGTCGAAACCGACTGGGCGACGCATGATGCCATCATCGACCATGCCGGGAATTCGCTGCTGGCCGAGGCCTATCGCATCAACGCGGCCCGCATCCGGCTCATTCGCGCCACCAACGTCTTTTCTGATGCGCGGCTGCCGGAAGTGTTCGCGGAGCACGCCGCGATCCTTGAAGCGTGCCTCAGGCGAGACACACCGGCTGCGGTGAACGCGCTGCGATCCCATGTCCAGACATCGGAAGACCGCGCGCGCCGAGGCCTTTAGCAAAGGAGGATTGATCATGCGCCGGCGTAGCCTTCTGATCGCGGGGGCCGCAGCGGCCCTGGCTCGTCCGTGGCCGGTACATGCCGCCGCGGTGGAATTGACGTTCCGCTATAATGATTCCGACATTTCCCTGATCCGCGCGGCACTCGACGCCTTCGAGAAGGAAAATCCGGGCGTCAGGGTCCGCGCGGAGCGTGGCGACTGGGCGAGTGGGCTCACGAATTTCCTGAGAGAGGCCGCCCTCGGCTCGGGTCCGGACGTGGTCCACTCTGCGAATGTATGGGTCAAGGAGCTCGCCGAATCCGGGACGGTTCTGCCGATCGACGATTTCACCAGGCCCGATCCCGCCGCTGAGGCCCTCGCGGATTTCATCACGCTCGATCTCGCGGAGTACAAAGGCAAGGTCTACGGCTCGCCATGGACGGTCGATACGTTTGCCATGGTCTACAACACGAGCCTCATGAAAGAGGCCGGAATATCCTCATTTCCGAAGACTTGGCCGGAGTTGAGCGCGGCGGCGGAGGCCGTGCGCAAATCCACCGGAAAGGCCGGTTTTCTGCTCCCCTGCGGCAGCTCGCCCTCGAACACGATCTGGTTCGCGGCCAATTGCTGGTGGTGGTCCCACGGCCAGGCGCTGATCGTCAAAAAGCCGGGCGGCGGTTACGGCCTCGGACTGAACGGCGGGGACATCGCGGCCTGCATCGATTACTTCAACGGCATGATCAAAAATGGCGCGATACCCCGCGACATGCTGGCCGTCAGTGCCTGGGGCGATCCGGCGGTGATCGAGCCTATGGTGTCGGGCGAGGGCCTCGCGATATTGGTGCCGCCGGCGAACTTCAAGAAGGTCGTGGCTGAGTGGAGCAAGCGTCATCCGGGGGGCGCGTTGCCGTTCGCCAGCGCGCTGGTTCCTCGGGCGAGCGCTAGATCGACCTCGATCCTGGGCGGGCGCATGCTGGTCATCAATGCCGGTACCAGGCACCGGCAGGAATGCTGGAAGCTGGTGCGGTTCCTGTCGTCACGGCGGTTCTTTACGGACTTCCTCACCACGCAGTTCCCGGCTCAGAAGCGACTTCTGAAGGCCATAAAATTCGGCCCCGGCCTGCAGGGTTATGCGGCTCAGCTCCAGCACGCCCGGACGTGGGGGCCGTACTCGGAAGGGCCCGTGCCGATCCCGACCATGTGGAGCGAGGTCGGGCGGGATTTCGGCGCGACATTCATCGGGCAATCGACAGCCGCGCAATCGGCCGGGCGTATCCTTTCGGTGATCGGGCAGAAGCTGAAGTAATGTCGCGACGCCGTTCGGGGAGGCGCTCACGGCGCGGGGACGTCCTGTTTGCCTGGCTCATGCTCGCGCCGGCGATGCTGGTTCTCGCGGGCTTCTACCTCTATCCGACGGCATATAATGGCTGGATCAGCCTGACCGATCTCAGTCTGCTGCACCTCCGCGAGGGCGGGGCGTTTGTCGGCTTCGGCAACTACAGGGCGCTCCTGGGCGATCGGGATTTCTGGCTGACGATCTGGCGAACGGCGTTCTGGCTGACGTCCGTCTCGGTGGTCGTGCGCGTGATTCTGGCACTGGGGCTCGCGCTGCTGCTCGAAAGTGTGGCCCTGCGGCGCTACCGGCTGCGCTCGGTCATGCGGCTGGCGTTGATCGTACCCTGGGCCACTCCGCCGATCGTCGCCGTGGCGACCTGGCGCTGGATGCTCAACCCGCGGGCGGGGGGCATCAACCGCATTCTGCAGTGGCTCGGCGTGGTGCATGCGCCCATACCGTTCCTGGCCGACACGGCCACGGTCTGGCCGGCGATCGTGCTGATCATCGTCTGGAACACGCTCCCGGTGGCGACGCTCGCGTTCGTCGCCGCACTCCAGTCGGTGCCGCGCGAACTGACGGAAGCGGCGTCCCTGGACGGCGCGGGCCGGCTCGGGATTTTTCGCAATGTGACGCTGCCGCATATCGTGCCGACGGTTGCGATCGTCAGCCTGCTGCTGGTGTTCTGGACGTTCAATAACTTCGTCTATGTGTGGCTGACCACCGGCGGTGGTCCCGGC